>JBILUL010000218.1:0-6815 GCA_044371005.1 Phycisphaerales bacterium
AAGTACCCCCCCAGAACAACATCGCCGTCAGCAATCACCTGCATCGACCAGGGGAGGATGGTGTCCTCCGTGATCCCGCCGAACTCCGACCAAGTGGTGGTCGCGGCATCGAACCTGGCAAGTTGACGGGCCGGAGTTTCGCCAGCGGTGGTGAACAGGCCGCCCGCGAGCACGTCCCCATCATCAAGGATCGCAAGCGAGAGAATCTCGTCGTCGGTTCCAGCTCCCAGAGATGACCATTCACCGGTGCTGGGGTTGTAGCGAGCAATGTTGTTCGCGGCGATACCCCCGGCTGTATCGAAGGTCCCCGCAGCGATTGCAGTTCCGTCTGCAAGCACGGCAATCGCATTGACCGTGGTATGTGAGGGACCGCTGACTCCCGTGCCCAGTGGCGACCACGTATTGGTTGCAGAGTGGAAGCGAGCGATGCTGTTTGCTGCGATCCGTCCGGCGGTGGTGAAGCGCCCGCCGACGAGTACATCGCCATCAGGCAGCACCGCTACGCACTGAACGCCACCCCCGGGCATCCCGGCACCCAGCGGCGACCAGATGCCGGTCGAAGGGCGATAGCGGCCGATGTTGTTGACCGTGACGGATCCAACCTCACTGAACCCGCCCCCGGCAATCAAGTCTCCATTCGGTGCCACGGCGAGCGCCCACACGCTGCCGATATCAGTGCCCATGCCCATCGGAGACCAGATGCCCGAAGCGGGGTGATACCGCGCGATGCAGCTCGCCGGGTTGCCGCCGGCACTGCGGTAGCTCCCCGCGGCGATCACATCCCCATCCTGCAGCACCGTCACCGCGTACACATCGCCATCAAAGCCCGGTGCGCCGATTCCGGGAACCCATGCTGCAGGTGGGCATTGGGCCGCCGCGTACGACATGCACAGCAAGATGGGAAGTGCTGCCAGCCGCGGGAGGACCGCAATGTGCAGTGCCTGTTCGCTGCAATGCTCATGGGCGGCGGTTCGGACGCATGGGAGGAAACGTGTCATTGCGAGTGCTCCAAAGGTCGCTCATCAGCACTGCACGCCTGAGGGGCATCACGCACACACGCCAGCATGGTGCGATCGGTTCAGGGGCGTGGTGGCTCTAGTGAGCTGACCTTGCATCAACATTCTGGCAAGCCGTGGGCGACCCTTCATCAGGGAAATAGCCCTGATTGCAGAGGCTGCCACAAAGCGTCCACGATCCGGCCCGTCCCGTGCATCCGCGTCGAACCTGTCTCGCGGGGCCTAATCTTCGCGAGTGCAGCACAGTCCTTCGCTGACGTTCCGGGGCCTGAGTTCAGCCACCCCTGCCAGATCAAGGAGGATGCCCTGTTCCTGATCCTGCTGACATTGCTGAGCTGGTTTCACTCAAGGCCCGAGCCGTCGCCGCGGGTGCGCGTTGACTACGACCGCCGTGCCGATGTGAGCTTTTATCTCGGCGAGCTTGACAACATGACCATCCACCCCGACCACCTGATGTGCATGGGATGGATGGTCGATGGGCCTCGGCCAGAAGGCATCCGGGATTACGAACTCGCCCTGCGCGTCTGGGGCATCACCAGCCTCATCGGCGGCGACCAGTACTCGCTCGTCCTCAAGGACGTCCCCGCGGCATGGATCCGCGAGAACTTCTCTCGCGGCCTGCTCGCTGGCGGCTGGATCAGCCGCCCCGAAGGCATCCAGTTCCCCGCCGCGGTCATGATCATGTCATCGCAGCGCACCATCGTCTGCGTCGACACCCTGAACATCATCGGACCGGTCAGCAGCGACTGGGACATCACCGAACAAGCCGTTGAGCGGCTCACTGAACCGGGCGACGTGCATCTGGTCTTCAACCGTCTCCAGAGCATCGACGAGCTGTGCACCGTGCAGACCCGCAAGCGCATCAGGATGTTTCAGCCCAATCAGTACGGCATCGGATACAACGAGCTTGAGTAAGCCCCGCACTTGCATGAAGTTCGGCTTTCGGACATTGGTGACACGTCGGCCCGCTCACACCACGGCCTTCTTCTTGAGCGTGTCCGCATGGCGGGCATAGGTGGCAAGCGTGTCGTAGGTGATCTCACCCGCGTTGTAGAGATCCGTGAGGGCCTGATCGAACGTCACCATGCCGTGACGCTTGCCACCCTGCAGTTCGCTGTAGATCATGTGCGCATCGTTGGAACGGATGTGGTGTCGCACGGCAGCCGTGCCGATCATCACCTCGGAGCAGAGCACAAGATCCTTGTTCGAGGCACGCGGCAGCAGCTGCTGGGCGATCACACCCTGGAATGTGTTGGCCAGCATGTACCGAACTTCCTCCTGCTGGCCTTCAGGAAAAGTCGAGACCATGCGTTGCACCACATCGATGGCACCGGGCGTGTGCAGCGTCGCGATGACCAGGTGCCCCGTCTCCGCCGCCATGAGTGCGGTATAGATCGTTTCCCGGTCCCGCATCTCGCCCACAGCAATCACATCCGGATCCTGCCGGAGTACCTGACGCAGCGCTGAGGTGTAGTCGATCACATCCGCCAGCAGCTCCTGCTGCACCACGATCGCTCGCTTGAAGGAGTGCACGAACTCGATGGGGTCCTCGATCGTGATGATCTTGCACGGCCGCTCCGAGTTGATCAGATCGAGCATGTAGTGCAGAGTCGTCGTCTTGCCGACGCCGGTTGGGCCGGTGAGCACCACCAGCCCGTGCGTCTTGCGGGCCAGATCGTCAACGATCGCGGGCAGGCGAAGGTCCTCGCGGGTCCGCACGACCGGCTCAGTCAGCCGGATCGAGAGCTCATGCTGGCCGTTGCGTTTATAGACGGTCATGCGGCACCTGCCGACATTCTCAAGCGTGATCGATGCGCACAGTTGCCACTCGCGCTCAAGACGAGCCCGCTGTTCCCGATTGAGCGAGTCATTGAGCATCGTTTCAACCATCTCGGTCGTGATGGCACCGCCCCGCGTGGCCACGATGTCACCGGCGATGCGGAACATCGGCGGGAATCCCACCAGAATGTGCGCATCACTGGCCTTGTGCTCACGGGCGGCGACGAGAATGGACCTGAGCTTCATGGGTGGACCTGTCGTGATGGCCGGCGAATGCAGATCTCATGCACGCGGTGGCGAAGGCGGGTAAATGGCCGGGGGGAGGTGCTCTTGAGCGAGGGGGTGGGGCGGGGGTGGTATCGGCGGGAACTGCGAGCGGAAGTTGGTGCGTGATTCATCGACGCAGCCGCGGCATCACGCGGCGGAAGAAGGCAGCAATTGAACTGGACGAATCGAACTTGGTCAGTGCCGCACGCACTTCGGATTCACATCCCGGAAGCTGCGAGGCCAGCATGTAGCTTCGACGGGCTTGATCGCGAAACCCAAGTGCGAGCTGGCAGTGCCCGTCGATCAGCCATGCATACGAGCTCTGCGGATGCATCTCGACTGCCTGCCGCGCGCTCGCCGCGGCGGGCGCCGGCTGCCGGTAATGCAGATGCACGCGAGCAATCGTGACCCGGTCAAACCAATCCGCACCCGGTTCAGCCAGGCTCTTCTCAAAACAGTCGCGAGCACGGGGCGAACGCAGCGCCAGCATCAACTCGCCGCGGGCCTGCCATCGAAGGGTCGACGAGCCCGGGGCCTGGAGCGACGCATCACTCACGGCCTGTGCTGCATCCTGATCTCCAATACGCAGGCACGCGCGAGACTTGGCCGCCATCAGGTCGCCATTGTTGCGGAAGAGTTCAAGGGCCTTGTCGCTCCAGAGCCGTGCTTCGCGATGATCTCCCAGTTCAACCAGCATCTGCACCTGACCAACCCACGCCGCGACGATCCCGCGATCATCGCGGAGTGCCCGCGTATAGAGCTGGAGGGCCGGTTCAAAGCGACCGGTCCGGACTGCCTGCTCGGCATGGTGCAGATCGTCCGCAGCGGAGCGGATCGCGACGCCCAGCTCGTTCGCAGGAGTCTGCTGGCGAGCCTCTGGCTGTTGCTGTGGTTGTTGAACTTCAAGCCGCGAGAATCGACCGCTCATGGTGCTGCTCCTTCGATTCGGCCCAGATTGCTCCAGGGTCGGATGCGTCCGAGCACCCTGCCGATCAGGTTCTCAGGGCGGATCAGCCCGGCATTGATGTACATCGGAGTCACCAGCCCACGGGCATCGATCCCGTACAAGGTCCATCGCAGGGCCGAGGGCGGTACGAAGTAACGATCTGACGGGACGGTAAGTGAGAAATCGGGTCGGTGCGGACCAATCGGTCCCAGATCCAACGGCAGTTCCTCGCCGTTGACGTAAAGGACGCGATTGCGGATCTCGATGACATCTCCGGGAAGGCCCATGATGCGATCGACGTTGTAGCGGCTGTCGAGGAGGTACCCGTTGCCGAACGGGGCGGCGTCCATGCGCACCAGGACCAGCTCGCCGCGCTTCCATGGCCCGGTGTTGAGCCGCGGGCCGCTGCACAGGACCACATCGCCATCAGCCATGCCGCGGATCGCATGCACGTTCGTCAACTGCAACGGGCGGATGAACTGGCCCGCTCCGTAGACCACGGGCGCGTAGAGCAGGCAGCCCACCATCACGAAGCAGGCCAGGCCCACGGCGATGCGGTGCAGCATCGTACTGGCAGTAAGCCGGTCGCTGAAGAGCATGGCAAACGACGTTCCGTGGATGGAGATCGCCAGATACAGCAGGAAATCACTGAGTGGCTCACCGATCACCACAATGCAGCCGAGCATCGCCAGGCTCCACAGGATCGCAATCGCCCACCCAAACCCGCGGCGACCCATCGCGCTGTTCCGCACATGCGGAAAGCCCGGAATGACCGCGGCAACGACCTCTGAGAGTGGAATCCGCAACGGCTCCGGGAGCCAGAGCGCCGGACGGAACGTGCCGGCGATGCTCCGGGTGTGAATCGCCGAAACATCCATTGCCCGCACCGCACCTCGCACCAGTGGATTACGGCTGCCTCGGGGCGGCTCGACATCCACACCGCTCAGGTCAAGCAGCGACTGGCACCGCAGACAACTGCTGGTGCCGGGCGAGTTCTGGAATGAGCAGTTCCGGCATTCCATGAGCGAGCATCATCCGTTGGTGTGACCGTGCGTGTGCGAATCGATGCGAACTTCGCCCGGCGAGCCGTAGTACTCGCTGGTGAGGCGGCGCTGCTCTTCCTTGCCGACGATGTCGCGCAGCATGTCGGTCAGCTTCGTGCACTCCTTGCCTGAAACGCCATGAACCTTGATCGAGACCTTGCCGTCTCGCGAGATCGTGATGTCAAACTGTGGGCGACTCATCAGAATGCTCCGTTGGCTTCAGCGGACGGCACGAACACGCAGGTTGATTGAGGCATCGGCCGCGACCGATTCGCTGGCGATCTCGTAGCCGCGTGCCTTGAGTTCAGTTGCGAGCTTGTTGTACGCAAACTGCTGCACGATGCGGCCCGAGACCTCCTCGCTCACGCGAAGCAGTTCGGCCTTGGGCACGTTCTTTCCCGAAGCGCACACCGTGCAGCGGCCCCGGTCGTCGACTCCGATCTCGACGACCACCGCACCCTTCACCATGCGAAGCTTCTCGCCCCGCTGGAGCGTCTCGGCGATCACCTCGCTGTTGGGCACATCAGTCTCGATCGAGTTCTCCCGGTCGGTGAGCCGGTTGACATCCGTCTCAACTCCCAGCGACGCAAAACCCATGGAGGACACCGCCCCCAGCACCGCGGCGGAAATCGCGGGCCACGAAGCAATCACGATCGGAGTCAGAACAACTACGGTGCTCATGTCATTCCTCTCAACAGAAGGTCTTCACACTTCAAGACGTCGCGCAGTGCTGGGTTCCGCCTGTTCGGGCTGACGGGTGGCAAAGCGTGCACGCCCCTGCGCCCACGACCGGATCGCGGCCACCCGCTCCGACATCGTGCGAGAGAGCGGCACCGTCTGCCGGATGCTCGCCAGCACATCATCCGATTGCAGCTCACGCTCGAGGTGGAAGGCATCGAACATCGCGCTGATGATCGCCTGTTCCAGTTCCGCGCCGCTGAAGCCGTCCGATGCCGAAGCAAGCGCCACAAGGTCGAATCCTGCCGGGTCTCGCTTGCGCCGTTCCAGGTGAATCCGCAGAATCACTCGGCGTTCCTCTTCGTTGGGCAGATCGACGAAGAAGATCTCATCCAGTCGGCCCTTGCGCAGCAGTTCGGGAGGCAACGCACTGATGTTGTTCGCGGTCGCGAGCACGAAGACGGGCTTTTCCTTCTCGTTCATCCACGTCAGCAGCGTGCTCATGACGCGTGACGCGGTACCGCCATCGGTGTTGGCCGAACCTTGAGTGCCCGCCAGAGCCTTGTCGATCTCATCGATCCACAGAACCACGGGTGCCACACTCTCGGCCACCGCGATGGCACGTCGAACATTGGATTCTGATGAGCCCACCAGGCTCGAGAAGACCCGCCCGATGTCGAACCGCAGCAGCGGCATCTTCCATTCACGCGAGATCGCCTTGGCGCACAGACTCTTGCCACACCCCTGCACGCCCACCAGCAGCGCACCACGCGGCGACGGAAGCCCGAACTCTCGCGCTCGCTTCGAGAACGCGGCGTTGCGTCGCTTCAGCCAGTCCTTGAGCTCATCAAGCCCGCCCACGGCATCCAGCCCGCTGGGCGCTTCCTGATACTCAAGAATGCCGCTCTTGCGGATGATCTGCTGCTTTTCCGCAAAGACCGTCGAGACATCCTCGCCATCCAGCGTTCCATCCGCCACCAGCGATTTGGCGAAGACGTTCTCGGCTTCCTGGAGCGTGAGCCCGCCCGCCGCGGCGACCAGCGACTCGCGACTTGAGTCAGACAGGTTCACCCGCATCGACGTGTT
>JBILUL010000252.1:0-4958 GCA_044371005.1 Phycisphaerales bacterium
TGCGGTTTCTGCGGGCGCATGCCGCGGAGTATGGGATTGATCCTGATCGTGTTGGCGCGGTGGGATTCTCAGCCGGAGCGCACCTGGCGATGCTTCTGGGGACGGGTTCAGATGCGGATGGGCTCTGGCCCGCCGCGGCGGCGGGGGAGCCTTCTGCGAAGGTCAACGCGGTGGTCTCGTTCTTCGGGCCCACCAAACTCGACGCGGCTGACATTCCCGAGCGTTCGCGGCCGCTGGTGGAGAGGCTGGTTGGTCTCGAGCCCGAACGCGAGGGCAAAACGCTCGGGCAGCGGCTGCTCGCGGCATCACCCGTGACCTACGTGACACCCGACGACCCCGCGATGCTGCTGATTCAGGGGACGAAGGATCCGCTGGTGCCTCACACGCAGGCAACGCTGATGGCGGATGCGATGACGCAGGCGGGCGTGAAGGGGCGAGTGGAGTTGATTCTGGGTGCGGGGCACGGCTGGGGTGGTGAGGAGCTTGCACGCACGCTCAAGATCACGAAGGAGTTCTTCGCGCAGGAGTTGAACGCGGGGAAGTAGGGGTGGGGAGGGGCGATTGCCATCCCGTTACTTCGGAGGTGCCACCGGCGAGGTGCCGGCGCGAGTGTCGAATGCAGACAGCCGTTTGACGTACAGCTCGATGTTGAAAAGGTCATCGGTGCTGGGCCAGAGGTTGCGCACGAGTTCGCACGCCTGGCGTGCAGCATCCAGATGGACTTGCCACTGAGGGCGATCCGCCGGCAGCGGGCCCTGGGGCGTGGTGAGCAGGTCCGCGGCAGCAGAATGCATGATTGCCGCGTTCATCTGCGAGCGGTTGTTGTCGGGCGTCAGTGCGCGAATGTAGTCGCACTGCTGCACCGCACGCTGGATGTGCAGGCGAGCTTCGGCGGGGTGGCCCATCGCCATCGCCCGAAGCGCATTGGCGCGGTGGCAGGTTGCAAGCCGTGTTCGGTAGTCAAGGTTTGTCGTGACTGCTGCGATCAATGCGCTCAGGATCTTGCTCTGTTCCAGCCCATAGGCATGGGCCTCTTCGACATGACCAGCCTCCTGGCGCACATCCGAGAGCATGCCAAACGCGCTGGCGAGGGCCCAGAGGTCGACCGGTCCAGCCGTGGGAGCCGCGGCGATGCGAGCCGCGATGCCGAACATCGCCCATGCATGACGCTCCGCCTCCTGCTGATTGCACTCGCGGCTGGCGGTTGCTGAGAGTCGTTCGTGGCTGAAAGCCAGGTTGTTTGCGTAATGCAGAGCATCGGGGAATCTCGCGACCAGGTCCTGGTCGAGTGCGAGGCTGCGCAGATAGAGGTTCTTGCGCTCCGTCTCCTGCTGCACGTTTCTGATGTGCTCAATCGCCTGCGTGCCGATCGCATCGCCCAGCCGCACCATTGCGATGCTGACGCGAGCCTGCTGCTCGCCATCGTCGTTGCTTCCGGGAATCGCGAGTAGACGCTCCTCGATGCTCAATGCAAGGCGAGCCCGGCGCACCGCTTCGCCATCGCGGCGAGGGTGTGCATCGATGGCAAGCTGCGTGTGCACCGTGGCCCGGCCGCGCTGAATCAGCAGGTCGTCCGGTGCCGCCGCGGCGAAGCGTTCGAGCTGGGGTTCGAGCTCGCGCAGCATGGTGTTGCGTGCCGCGAGCACTTCGAACTGCTTGGAATCCTCACCCGTGAGTGCTTCGAGCGTACTGGTGGCCAGTGCATAGGCCAGGGCCCGTTCGGCTTGTGCCTGCTGCTGCCAGTGATAGAGCATCATGATGCCGGCGGTGCCAGCGATGAGCGTCGCCGCGGCGAGCGTGGCGGCGACTGGGTGGCGCCCGGCCCATTTGCGGGCAAGATATGGAAGACTCGCGGGTTTCGCGGCGACGGGTTCGCCTGCGATGAACCGGTGAAGGTCTGCCGCGAACTCGCTGGCGCTTTGATAGCGGAGTGCCGGGTCCTTCGCGAGAGCCTTCATGAGGATGGAAGCAAGGTCGCCGCAGTCGTTGAGCAGCGTGCGGTTTGGGGAGATTCGTTCGATTGCCGCGCACGCTTCGCCCAGCGAGAGTTCGGCAACGGCAATCGGCGGGGAACCGGTGACCATTTCGAAGCCGATGGCACCGATGGCGTAGAGGTCGCAGCGTGCATCGACCGATGACTTTCCGACTTGCTCCGGGGCCATGTAGGCGAGCGTGCCGACGATTCCTGTTGAGATGGTGGCTTCGGTATCGAGCAGATGGGAGATGCCAAAGTCCAGGATCTTGGCGGTGGGTTCGCCGCGAGAGGTGTCGATGAGAATGTTGGCGGGTTTGAGGTCGCGGTGGATGACGCCCGCGAGGTGGGCGTGCTGGGCGGCATCGCAGACCTGGGCGAGCAGTGCCGCGATCTGGAGGTGGGTTCGTGGCTGCGAGCGGGCGAATGTGGTGATGCTGACGCCATCGACCAGTTCGACGGCGATGTAGGGGGCGCCTGCATCGGGCGATTCGTGCCCATGCGGGCTCGCGGCGATGCCTGTTGAGAAGACATGCGCGATGCCCGGATGATGAAGCCGCGAGAGTGCAGCGATTTCACGGGCGAACCGGCGTTTGGCGCCCGGGCTGTTCCACGAACTGCGCAGCACCTTGAGCGCCACCTCGCGGCCACCGACACCCAACTGGCGCGCACGATAGACGATTGATGTGGTGCCGATGCCAAGAGGCGGCGTGGGGAACGCAGCGACCTCAAAGCCCGGAATCACTGGCAGGCTTGTGGACGCGGCGTCATCCCCAGTCGACGCACCGCTGGCCATGCCCAGGGCCTGCCCTGCATCGACCAGTGAAAGCTCGCTTTCCACTTCTGCATCCGCGGCGAGCATCGCCCGCACCGCGGCATCGAGCGCGGGGTCGCCAGCGCAGAGCCGCGTGAGCAGGGCGTCACGTTCGCTTCCGTGGCAGCTAAGTGCCTGAGCGAAGGTTTCCTTGATGATGTGCCAGCGAGCGGGATCCACGTGTGAGAGGCAGGGGTTGGCAGGGCGTCGGGTGTATCAAGCGACAAGCAAGAGAAGCATCGACGCAGCACCCGCCAGGCGGGCGCATCGGAAGCGTACGAAACGACTTGTCTGGCTGAGGCTCTCTTCAGAGCGAGATTCATCGCCCGCCCCCTTCACACCCACGTGGCACGGCTCTCTGAGCCGTGTTCCCCCGTCCCAAGGCTCTCTGAGCCTTGTCCCCCTCTCCCCACCCAAAACCCCCAGCTCCTCCCCCCGCTCACACACTCGCCTCAACCCCATCCCGATCCAGCGGCTCAAGCGTGGTCCGCAGCCAAGCCCGTGCGGCTCGCCAATCGCGCTCGATGCTCGACACCGAGCGGTTCATGGCCTTGGCCGCCTGCGGGATGCTCAGGCCCAGGTAAAAGCGAAGCTCAACCACCTCCGCGGCATACGGGTCTGCCTCACGGAGCTGATTGATAGATCGCCCGATGCGTTCGATCGCTTCGACGGAGAGCCCAGCCCGCTCAAAATCCTGCCGCGGCGAATCCGCCGCGGCATCCGCTGCCTCCGACCCCAAGATGGCTCCGTGCTGTGGAGCCCGTTTGGCAGTAGCCTTGGCCCTTGCGTAATCAATGAGCACATGCCGCATGACGCCGGTGCAGAGGCCAAAGAACTGCCGCGGCTCGCGCCACCAGTTCTGCTCATCGAGCGGGGTCTCTGGGCTGGCGTAGGTGCGAAAGACGCGGATGAGGGCTTCGTGAACGACGGCGGTGGGTTGTAGGGTGTGATCGCTGCCGCCGGGGCGTTCGGATTCACGCAGATAGTCTGCCGCGGCGCGGCGGAGGAGGCTGTAGAGCTCCGGGGCGGGGGTGGGGTGATGGTGGGGGCCCATTCGGCCGGAAAGGGTACGTTGGTGAGGTCAAATGGAGTGAGCAAACCCTGTGTTCGTAGGACGATCGGTCTTTGAACGAAAGTTGGAAGGGGTTTGTGGCGGCCACCCCGCCCTCGCGGCTCGGGCCACAAGCTCGGGCTCGTTGACGGGTTCGGGTTGGCATTCTCGCTTATGGGGGATCCCTGAACCGGGTGGCGGCATCTGGCCATTTGAAGCAGTTAGACCTCCTGCGTCTGAAGTGAGGACTCGGAACGGGGATTCGACGGGTGGGTTCCCGCTGTGGGGCCACGCTGAGTGTTTGAGTGCGGGTTGAGGAGACTGGTCAATGGGTGGTTCATCAATGGGTTTTGCGGCTGCGATTCGAAAGTTGATCCTGTCCGTTGGCCTCCCCGAGGCCGAACGAGCTTCGCATGAGCAGATCCAAATGTTGGAACCCCGACAACTGCTTTTTGCACAATGGGATGGTGGTGCTGGTGACCTCATGTGGCACTCGCCTGCCAACTGGGTGGGCGATGTGCTGCCCGGTGCGCAAGATTCCGTTATCATCCCAAACAGCGCCGGATCGCGCATCAAGATCAACGGCGATGTTCAGATCGACAGGGTCTATTCGCAACCGGCTCTTTGGTTTGAAGGAGGGCGATTTCAGGCAAATCGCATCGACTGCGATCTAGGAATTGAACTGGCCGGAGCAACGATCGTTGGCGCAGTTATTGGGGAGGACACTTCAGCCGCCAAAGTGCGCGACGGAACCAGCGCCCGCCTTGAGAACGTCACGCTCGAACGTGCCCTCACCCTGGGCACCAACTCCACCACGCCCACGACTCTTGAAGTCAGTGGCCGCCTCACGCACATGAGTTACAATGTCACCCTCTCCTACGCATCCATTCTCCGGTTCGTGGATGATGGCTCTCATACCGCTCTGCTCAATGGGAGTGGGAAGGTTCTTCTGGACATTGGCTATGCCCCATACTCCCCTTCCATCGAGATTAGCCCCGCCGTCACACTCACGATAGGTGGATCGGCCACACTCGGATCCAACCAAACCGTCCCCCTCGCGATCATCGGAGAGGTGGGGACCCAGACGCCAACCGCTCGGCTGAAAGTAGAGAGCGGTGCCA
>JBILUL010000064.1:0-23754 GCA_044371005.1 Phycisphaerales bacterium
TCGAGCACCAACGCTCCACGCACTCACAAGGAAGAATCAGATGAAGTTCTGCATCAAGACGACTCTGGGCGAGATCCACATCGAGCTGGACCCCACCAATGCCCCCATCAGCACTGCGAATTTTGCTTCGTACGCTGCCAAGGGGTTTTACAACGGCACGATCTTCCACCGCTGCATCCCCAACTTCATGATCCAGGGCGGCGGATTCACGCCCGACATGAAGCAGAAGGCCACCGAAGCGCAGATCAAGAACGAGTGGCGCAACGGGCTCAAGAACAAGCGCGGCACGCTGGCCATGGCACGCCTGGGCGGCAGCCCGGATTCGGCCACCTGTCAGTTCTTCATCAACGTGAAGGACAACTCGTTCCTCGATGCCCCTCAGCCCGATGGCGCCGCGTACGCGGTCTTCGGCAAGGTCACCGCGGGCCTGGAAGTCGTTGATGCCATCGTCGGCAGCAAGACGGCCACCAAGAACGGCCACGGCGATGTACCCGTCACTCCGATCGTGATCGACTCGGTCACTGCGGTCTGAGTCGCGGCGGACTTCCCAGTACGCTTCGGCCCCGAACCCACCAGGTCTACAAAGAACAAGGCCCGTCCGATCGATCGGACGGGCCTTTTCTGTTGGTGAACGGATCGCTCAGTCGTTGTCGTCGGTCTTGCGACGCTGCTCGAGCATCTTGCGCATCGAGGCACGCATGGATTTGGCCTGTGCCGCGGCACCGGGCTGCTTCGAGAGATCCAGCGTCATCGCATCGAACCACTCATCGTGATCGAAGGTGTACCCCATCGCCTCGAGACGATCTTCCATGTCCGGAAGATGCCCCGCCCCGTAGAAGACCGCCACGGTCTTGACCTTGTCTTCAGTCTCGATGACCTTGGCAAGATCCTTGAAGACCTCGTCATTGCGGTCGTGAACGATGACCTTCATGACCTTGGCCATGTTCTCGCCCCCCGATGCCTGAGCCGCGATGGCCTCATCCGCATTGGAGAGCGTCTCGATGAGCATGATCTTCATCGTCATCGCCATCTGCGGGCTCGCCTTGACCACATTCAGCATGAGCGAGACGAACTTGCCAGCAAACGAAGAGCCATCGAGCAGGCTGAAGAGCGCATCACCCGAAGCCCCGGATTCTTCCAGGCGCTGCTGCACCTGATCGATGCTCATGTCGCTGTTGCGCCAGTTGGGCTTGGTGTAGTCCATCGACGCCAACTGGAACTTGAGCCCCAGCGCATCAGCCAGCTGGACCTGAATGCCCTCGCCCGAGGAGGACTTCTCCTTCTTGCTCAGCGGCTTTTGCGCGGAGAACTTGAGGTCTTCATTGCCCTGCGTCCCGCCCTCGGCACCATCGGCACCCAGACTGACCAGGTCGTACGACTCAATCGGCGTGCCCGTAGTGACGTATCGCTGAGGATGCCCCCACGCATCAAAGGTCGCGGCCGACGCCAGACGAGCCGAGGCACCGAGCAATGCGCCCGTCAGTTCCTCCAGCGTTGCGGGGTAGGCCCCGTGCTTCTTGCGATGCCGTTCGAGCAGAATCGCCAGCAGCCGCTGACGCGAGCTGGTGACTTTGGCCTTCGCGGCATCATCGGCATTCTCAAGATTGCCGTGTGTTCCGGCGGGCTTGACGCCCTCGAAGAGCACGAGATCGTTCGTGTCCAGGTGCTTTTGAAGTGCCTGGTAGTACGCATCATCGCCGATGTGGACGACGCCTACCAGCCGCACGATCGGCTGATCGGGCTTGGATGGCTTGAAGGTCCGGGAAGAAAGCTGCAGGACCAGTTCGCGGCCATCGGAGGCATCCAGCACGCGCGAATAACGCGACTGAACGCCCTGCTGCAGCACCGGCGTTGTCGCAGCCGGCGGCTTCGAATCCTGCGCGAGCGCGAAACCGCTCAGGGCAGGTGCCCAAAGAGATATCAGCACCGCCGCGGCGGAGCGAACCGTGGACGAACCGGCGAGGGATTGCAATGCAAATGGGCGCATCATCAATGCTAGTTCGTGTACGGGGGCGGGATTCCGGCACTTTGGAACGTGAATCCACCCCGGCTTCCCCCGGTCGTGTACGCTCCGGGGGACACATGCCCCCCCGGTTCATCGCCAATCCCGCCTTTGAGGTCCCAGCTGCGGCCATCAAGGGTCTGGCCGCAGCCGTCAAGGCTGGCGTGCGCTCACCAGCTCCTCCTCCCAGACCACTGATCATCCTCTCGGGCTATCACTCCCCGATCATTCCGGCACTCACCCTGGCCTCATTGCTGCGCACCTTCGGCGCGGCCAGCCGGAGCAACACACTGGCCATCAGTTATCTCGGTTCAAGACGCGTTGAAACCGCGGCGGAACGGGCGATGGCTGCCATCACCCGGCGCGGCTGGAATCATGAGCCTGTCGACGTGGTCGGCATCTCCATGGGCGGAATCGTGGCACGCCTTCTCGCGGCGGACCATGGCCTCAAGGTGCAACGTCTTTTCACGCTGGCATCCCCGCATCAGGGAGCGATCATCACCCGCTGGATCAAGCCCGACCCCGCGGCGTACGAACTGGCACCTGGCTCACCGCTTCTGACACGCCTTGACACATGCCTGCCGGCCTCAATCCCTGAGTTGACCTGCTATGCCCTGCTGCGTGACTGGCTGGTCGGTGCGCAGCAGACCGCTCCCGCGGGCCACACTTCGCTCTGGCTGGATGTCGATCGGATCATCGCGCGTCCGATCAGCCACTTCTCGATCACCTCCGACCGGCGCATCGTCGGCGACCTGGCACTGCGGCTCATGAATCAGACCCCCTGGTCGTCACCGGGCATGCCGCCTCCGATTCAGTGACACGCCCGATCATCCGCGTCGCTTGAGCACGACCGCCGTGATGTCGTCAGCATGTTGCGGACCTTCGTGGGCATCGAGTGCTTCCACCAGATCAGTACAGATCCGATCGACGCTGCGTGCCGCGCTGGTTTGAAGTCGTGCCTCGAGGCGAGCGTCACCGAACATGGAGCCGGATGCGTCCATCGCCTCTGAGACACCGTCGGTGTACATCACGATCATCTCGCCCGCTTCGAGACGCTCCTCTTCCTGTGCAAAGTGGCCCAACTCCTCTTCGGAGACGATGCCGACGATGCCGCCGGTCGTCTGACCGAACCTCGACACCTCGCCCCGTGCAGTGACGCGGAGCGGATGGGGATGACCGGCGTTCACATAGGCAACGTGCCCAGTCCTGGGATTGAACTGGCAGAGGAACATCGTGACGAACATGCCCTGCGCGGCGTCTTCGAGCAGTACGGAGTTGCACCGCGACATGATCTCCCGCGGCGAGAGCCCCGCCTTCGCGAAGTTGCGGATCAGGGTCCGAGTGACGGCCATGAGCAGCGATGCTGGCACACCCTTGCCGGAGACATCGGCGATCACGATCGTGAGCACATCGCCGCAGAAGAAGAAATCGTAGAAATCACCGGCGACACGCCGCGCCGGCGCATTGACGGCGTGGAGCGTGAACTCGTGGCGATCGGGGAAGGGCGGGAACTTGCGCGGAAGCAGTTCGGATTGAATCTCGCGGGCCACGCGCAGCTCGGCTTCGATGGCCTCGCGCTGGGCGGTCTGTTCCGCAAGTTTCTCGATGTTGTGCCCGAGCGAACTGGCCATGTCGTCAAAGCCGCGGGCGAGTTGCTCGAACTCGCGGGCTCCGCCCACAGCGCCGACGCGGACCGAGAGATCCCCGCTGGCCAGCTGGCCCATGGCACCTGCGAGCCGCTCCACCGGCCGCGACAGCCGCATGGAAATGGCCGCAACGATGAGCGTCAGCACGGTGATGGCACAGCCAAAGACCACGGCGCGAAGCTGAAGTTCCGCGACGACTTCGCTCACTACAAGGCGTTCTGGAACCCAGGTCACGAAGACCCATCCCGTGGCGGCGATGGGCGCATGAGCCACCCAGTAGTCGTCGGTGGTGCCCAGGCCTGCTGCGTTGCGGGTATCGCCGCGGAGCACCAGCACACCTGGTTCGGCGCCCAGGAGTTGGCCGCGGAACCGATCGCTTTCGTCGGGCGCAATGGCGGAAGTGTCATTCGTGCCCCGCCGCGTGCCGATCCGGGACGGGTCGGGATGCGAGACGTGCATCAAGCTTCGATCGAGCACGACAAATCCTTCAGGACCGAACTTGGAGACCAGCGACCATTCGGAGCTGAGTGTCGAGGGGCGAGAGATGAGGTCTGCTGCGGGCTCGGGTGCGTCGGTCGCACGCTGCGTGATACGTTCTCTCAGGCGATCACGCGGGCGCACGGGGCCGGCGTCCGTGACTTCAGCCGCGGCCCTGGTCGCCGCGGCGTTGCGACGATCGATGTCGAACCCGGTCAGAATTCCCTGAATGCCCTCGGCATTGAGCAGCGTGGCGACTGCACCCTTGAAGACGCCATCGTCGATGATCGGCACGATGTAGGCCACCAGATGCTGGGCCTTGTTGCCTTCAATGGTGAAGAGGTCGGACCACTGGCCGTGTTCGGACTGCTTCACCTTCGTGTACCAGTCGGGAACGCCTCCGAACCTGGGCAGCATTTCCGACATCGGACGCGGCACCGGCTGCCCGCGCCTGAAGAAGAGCCCGCCGGGTTCCTCATCGGGCTTCTCAACGAACCATGCCGCCCCGTACGACGACCCCATGAGGCGAGTCTGCGCCTGCAGAGCCCGTTCGATAGGTTGCTCGCGTGCGGCGGCGAGCGGCCCACCGGTCGCATTCGCGAGTCTGGCGACGCTCATGGCGGCGGCTTCGGTTCCTGCCATGACGGTTTCGAGTCGGGCATCGATCTGTGCTGCGGACTCGACGGCGCGCTGGGCCATGAGCACCTGAAGCTTCTGAGCAACCTGTGCCTTGCCGGTTGAATAGTCAAAGCTCAGGAGCACCACCATGCCCACCAGCAGCGGCACGCAGATGGAGAGAATGAGCTTGTATCGGATCGAGAGGATCATGCTTCTGTGCCTGTCTTGCTTCAACGGACGGAATCGCTGCGGAGCGCCTGGCTGCCAACGGGAACGATGCCGCGCCAGGATCTCAACGCAGCCGGGGCGACATGCTTGCCGTGCAACCTCACTTGCCTTCGAACCAGGTCGGCCCGGAATGCGCATCGACCTTGAGCGGCACGGTGAGCGTCATCGCCTGTTCCATTGCGGTCGCAACCTCCCGCTCGACGGCGCTGGCCTTCTCCTGCGGACATTCAAAGACCAGTTCGTCGTGGATCTGCAGCAGCATCTTCGAGCCGTGCAGAATCGAGTCCGGCCCCGCGCTCATGAGGCGCCGGTGCAGCTGCACCATTGCGAGCTTGATGAGGTCGGCCGCGCTCCCCTGCACCACGCTGTTGATGGCCAGTCGCTCAGCGAGGGCGCGTCGGGCCGGGTTGCTGGAGTGCGCATCGGGAATCGGCCGGCGGCGATGCAGCATCGTCTCGACATAGCCGTTGCTGCGGGCCTGTTCGATGCACTCCTGGAGGAAGGTCGTGATCCCGGAGAAGCGGCGCTTGTACCCATCGATGATCGCCGCGGCTTGATCCTGCGGCACTTTGAGCCGCCGCGCCAGACCGAAGGCGGTAATGCCGTAGACGATGCCGAAGTTGACCATCTTGGCGCCGCTGCGCTGATCGCGCGTGACCTGATCGAGCGGAATGCCATGGATCTGCGCCGCAACCGCGGTGTGGATGTCCTCATCGCGCTGGAAGGCCTCGATGAGCGCGGGGTCCCTGGAGAGGTGGGCCAGCAGACGCAGTTCGATCTGCGAATAGTCGGCCGTCACGATGAGATGACCGGGGGGAGCCATGAAGGCGCGGCGGATGTCACGCCCCACATCGGTGCGGATGGGAATGTTCTGCAGGTTCGGGTCGCTGCTCGCGAGTCGCCCGGTGCTCGTCACCGTCTGATTGAAGCTCGTATGGATGCGGCCCGTCCGCGGGTGCACGGCATCCTTGAGCGCCACAAGATACGTGGAGACGAGCTTGGTGAGCTGGCGATACTCGAGAATCAGGCGCGGAATCGGCGTCTGAATCGAATCATCCTCGGCGAGTTCCTCAAGCACCTCCGCATCCGTGGAGTAGCCGGTCTTGGTCCTCTTGGTGGCACGAAGCCCAAGGCCCGGCGGCTCATCGCCAGGACGATTGAAGAGCGCGGCACCGAGCTGACGCGGGCTGTCAGGATCAAAGCCCCGCCCGATCGACTCCATGGCCGTAGTTTCGAGCTGCTTGCGCAGTTCCTCGATCTTGAGGCTCAGCCGCTCACGCTGACGATCGAGTTCGGGCACATCGACGATGATGCCGGTGTACTCAAGGTCCGCCAGCACTTCAACCAGCGGCAACTCCACGTCGTAGAGCAGGCTCGCCAGCGAGTCCTGTTCGATCTGCGGCATCATCACCTCGCGCAGCCGCAGGGCGACATCCGCATCCTCCGCAGCATACTGCGTGGCCTGTTCCAGAGAGACCGTGTCGAACGTGCGCTGTTCCTTGCCCGAACCCAGAAGCTGTGAAAGCGAGATGTTGGTGCGCCCCAGCAGCGCCAACGCCACCGAATCCAGAGAGTGCGATGATCGCGAGGCATCGATCAGGTAGCTGGCGATCATGCTGTCAAAGCCACCCCGGGCGCACAGGCCTCGGAGCGTGATCCCGCACGAACGGAAGATGTTGATGTCAAACTTGAGGTTGTGCCCGCACTTGGGCACCGCAGCATCCTCGAGCACGTTTTTGAGGATGCCCAGCACGGTCGCCTCGTCCAGGTGCCGCGTGGGTTCGGGTGAACGCACCGGGATGTAGTACCCCTTGCCGGACTCGATGCTCACGCTGATGCCGCAGAGCTTGGCGGTGTGAGGCGAGAGCGCCGTGGTTTCGGTGTCGATGGCCACGCACGATGCCTTGGCCATCCGTGCAGCCAACGCGGTGAGTGCCTCGCGTGTCGTGATGCACTCATATGCACCGTCCTGCGGCATGATGAGCGTTGCGGGAGCCGCCGCGGCACCGGGCTGATCAAACAGCCCCCCCACCATCGGATCCGGTGTCTTGCGAATGGACTTGCTCACACCGGGCAAGGGAGCGGTTGAACGGGCTGCCGGAACCTGCGGACCGCCGATGATGGCTCGCACATCGTCCTGATAGCGGTTGAAGCCCAGTTCCTTGAGGATGCCGATCATCTGATCGAGCTTGAGGTTCCGCACATCCGCCGCGGCGAGGTCGAACTCAAGGGGCACATCGCGCCGGAGCGTGATGAGCTGCTTGGAGAGCGGGAGCGTGGATCGGGCCGCATCGATCTTGGGACCCACCTTGGTCTTGATCTCACCCACCCGATCGAGCAGTTGATCGAGTGTCCCGAATTCCTTGATCAGCTTCGCGGCGGTCTTCTCGCCCACGCCATCAACACCGGGCACATTGTCGGCGGTATCGCCCATGAGCGTGAGCATGTCGATGACCTGATCGGGCTTGATGCCCATTTCCGCCGCGAGCATGTGCTCGGAAAAAGGCGTGTCGGTATGCACATCGAATAACTGCACGCGATCGCCCTCGAGCAACTGCTTGAGGTCCTTGTCCTTGGAGACCAGGCGAACCTTGAGGTCGGGGTGCGTCGACTTGGTGCGATCGACGATTGTGGCGATCACGTCGTCGGCCTCGAACCCCGGGGCACCGATGACGGGCATGCCGATGGCCCGAAGCATGGCCAGGCAGCGTTCGACCTGAGGCTGGAGGTCCTCGGGCGGGGCGTCCCGGTTGGCCTTGTATTGCGGGTAGATCTGGGAGCGGAAGGTGCCCCGGTCGCCGCCGACATCAAGTGCGAGCGCGAGGAAGTCGGGTCGGCCGCCGCTGGCGGCGATGTTGGCGCCTTCTGCCCGCAGCAGTTTGAGCAGCATGCCCACGAACCCGAAGGTCATGTTCGTGGGTTCCTTGGTGACCGGGCTGGTCATGGCGGTGCGGATGGCGTGGTAGCAGCGGAAGAATGCCGCGTAGCCGTCGATGAGATAGAGCGTGGCCATGGGTGTGTGCTCAGACGGTCGGGGGCGAGTTGAAGGGAATGGCCTTGCCATCGGCACCGACGGAGACCATCGTCAGTTCCGCGCTGGTGACGGGGACATGCTCGGCGGAGTTGAACCGTTCGGCTTCGACTTCGATGCGAACGGTGACGCTGCGCTGTCCCATGCGGACGGTGGCGGCGAAGAAGTTGACGACATCGCCGACCTGGACGGGGGCCTTGAACTCGACGCGGTCGATCGCCGCGGTGACCCAGCGGTGAACACCATGGCGACGGGCCTCGACGAAACCGGCCTGGTCGATGTAGCTGAGGATGACGCCACCAAAAATGGTGCCGTACTGGTTCGTGTCCTCGGGCATGGTGACGACCCGAAGGGCCAGGCGTCGTTCGTGCTGGGTTGGGGAGGCAAGGGGGGATTCGGACATGGACTAGGAGCGTACGGTGGTCGGGCCAGCCGGGTCCGGACTACCTACCGTTCTGGCATGTCCGACACCAACACCGACGACTGCTGTTCCGACGAATCCTGCTGCAACGACTCTGGCTGCAACGACGAAGGCTGCGGCGACGAGGCTGCTGCCTCTTCGTGCTGCAAGGGATCGGGCGGGGGTTCCTCGTGCTGCGGCGGCAAAGCCGCGGCACTCAAGCCGATGACCGCCGATGAGCTCCAGAAGCTCCCGACGCTTGAACTGATCGCTCGGTACCGCCGCGGGATTGAGAACTTCGACCGCCGCGTCTTTGAGCTCTCAGAGCGGCAGATCGACATGGCCTTCCTGCCCGATGCAGGTGTGGGCCTCTGGCCCATCCGCGTGCTCGTCGGCCACTGCGCTGATGCCGACATGGCCAGTGTGCACCGCATGCGCCGGGCCATCGCAGAAGACAACCCGCTCCTGGCGGATTGGGATGAGAATGCGTTCGTCGACCAGAACCTCTACGGCAATGCCCACGAGGGGTATGCCGATTCGGCCGAGGGAGATCGCGCCCGCGTCATGCAGGCTCTGGGCGGGCATATGGCCGTCATCCACACCCTTCGCCAGTGGGTCGGCCAGTGGCTGTTGACGCTCACGGATGCGCAGCTTGACCGCATGGCCATGCACCCGGTCAAGGGCCCCCAGTCCGTGCGCCGCATGATCGCGTCGTACACCTTCCACTGCGAGCACCACGCCAAGTTCCTCACCATGAAGCTTGACCGGATTCTGGGCCCCGCGGCACCGGCTCCGAAGAAGGCCCAGGGCGGGTGCGGCAGCGGCGGATGCGGCTGCCGCTGAGAAGTTTGCCCTGGACGTGCGCTCCACCAATCAACGATGCTGGTCGTGAACGGACCAACTCCAGCCACGAGAAAGTTCCATGCGTGCGCCTTCACGCTGATTGAACTGCTTGTGGCCATTGCCGTCATTGCCCTGCTGATCTCTCTCATTCTTCCGGCGATCGGTCGCGTCCGGATGACCAGCCGGCAGGCCAAATGCCTCTCGAATGTCCGCCAGCAGGGCATGTCGGTCGCTTCGTATGTCAACGACTTTCGCGACTATCTGCCGCCAAAGCTGCTGTGGCTGACCCGGCCCGATCCTGATGGCGGCATTGATTCCTCGCCGTGGCTCATCAATCGGTTCCTGGCCGACCGTGAGGGCCAGTTGTTCACCCAGCGTCCCGCCGGACATGCCCAGCCACTCAACGCGTGGCGATGCCCCGATGTGCGGCTTGACGAAGACGACACGCGTGCCTGGACGCACAATGGCATCATCCACTATGCGCCCAACGCCTGGGCCTTCAATACCGTTTATCAGGACGAAATCCGGGGCACGCTTCGCCTTCTCTCCGACAGCCTGCCTCCATGGGAGCATCGTTACGGCCTTCCTGCGTGGCGGCGCCTTGACGCCATCCTGAGACAGGATCGGATCGTGATGCTGATGGACACGGTCAGCACCTTTGTGCCAAGCCACGGCCACGCCGACGCACGCGAGGACTTTCAGTTCGGGTGTCAGATCGTCGCCACCGACAACGACTGCGGCTCAGGAAAGAGCGGCTCGCACGATGCGCTGCACGTTCGAAACGCCGTCTTCTTCGACGGACACGCCGGCGCCCTCCCATCGACTGATGCGTACTGGATGGAAAACCCGCACTATTACCGGGGTACCGCCAGCAACGCTTCGTATATGCTGTATCCTCGCGAAGTAGACCACCTGCTGTGGTTCGTGGACCCGCAGGAAGTCAATGAGGATTGAGTCACCATGATCGCGCCATCGCTGCTGAGCGCCAAGTTCGCCGTCGCACGCCCATTTGCCTCGTACGTTGCCACCGGAACGCCCGAGCAGCAGGAAAAGTGGAACGCCATTCATCAACGCGTCACACTGACGCCGCGGCAGGTGCAACTGTGCGGCTCGTTTGTCCGCCGCATGCCCGTGCTGGTTTCCTCCGGCCTTTGGTGCGGCGACTGTGCCCACCAGTGCCCCATGCTTGCACGCATCGGCGAGGCATCCACAGGAATCGATGTGCGCTTCCTCAACCGAGATGAGCACATGGACCTTGCCGAGCAGGTCAAGATCTGCGGCGGCTACCGAGTCCCCACGGTCATCTTCATGGCCGAGGACTTTGAGTTCATGTCGGTTCTGGGTGACAAGACCCTTTCGCGGCTTCGAGCCAAGGCAGCCAAGTCGCTGGGCGCGTCGTGTCCGCTGCCCGGCGCGGAACTGCCTGCTGATGAACTGGCCGAGACGACCCACGAATGGCTCAATGAGTGCGAACGAGTTCAGCTCCTCCTCCGCCTCAGTACGCGGCTACGTGAACTGCATCAAGATTGAGTCAATCCGCACGCGTTATTGGACGCGCGCACCGTTTGTGCCGCCAGATAACCGGGCGCAAACATCTGCAAGCACTCATTTTGCTTGACAGAAAGGGATACAGCTGGCATCATTGCATCTGATTGGATGGGACCGAGGAATCTCATCCGATCACCACAAAGGCGGTCAGTGTGTCCGCCACAAGACAAACTTGGCAGAGGCGTTGGTTTCCAGGTCAGTCCGCCGCCCCTGTCATTGGCTTCGAATGAGGAGTAGACGAGATGAAGATTGCTGTTCTTTCCGTGCTTGCGCTCGCTGGCGCTGCGTCCGCCAACATCACCGTGTCGGCTGAACCCCTCGACGCCCCCGGCTTTGAGAGCCGCGTTGGCGAAGTGTACTCGAACATCCTCGGCCCCTTCAGCGGCTTCCCCGCAAGGGCGGGCTCGCTGGGCTTTGATGACTACTCCTCGACCATGGCGAATCCGGTCGAGTCGATGACCATCATGAAGTTCGTCGGCGGCGTTACCGTTGCCAACACGTTGCTGAACGTGAACTTCTACAACACCTCGGCCGTGCTGGTCAACTCGTTCTCGATCACGCTGCCCCAGGGTGGCAACTTCATCTGGACGATCACCATGGGTGGTGGTGGCCTCGACATCCCCAAGGACGGCATCGTTGAACTCGTTGCCCCCCAGGGCAGCACCGGTCGCTGGTTCCTGACGCCCACGGCCCCCAGCATTGGTTCGACTAGCCAGACGTTCGGCGGCGCGACCAACTCGGCCGGTGCGCACCTCAACCACGCCTTCGAAATCGTGACCCCGGCTCCCGGCGCCGCTGCCCTCCTGGGCCTTGGTGGTCTGGTCGCGACCCGTCGTCGTCGCGCCTAAGTGCCTCTTAGTTCCTGAAGGGTTGGAGCTTCGCTCCCACCTGAGTCTGGAACACTTGCTTCGCAGAAAATCAACGCCCGTCGCCATTGTGCGACGGGCGTTGTGTTTTTGAGGCGTGATTGATCACCATCGTGGCTTCAGGCGCGGACCGATGCACGCACCACCAATGTCTGGTACCGCAGCGTCACGCACCCATCCTGATCCTGCGCTCCACGACACGCCTCTTCCAGATCCTCACACAGCAAACGGTGCGCATCGCCTTCCTTGGGCGCATAGGACGAACTGACGGCACGGCCAAGCAGTGCATCGGGCCCGAGGTGCTGATGCACACCCTCGAACCGCAGTTCTTCGTACCCAGTGAACCACGCGCACTGCCGCAGTGATTCGAGTTGCAGGTCCTTGTCGACGCTCGCATCGGTGGCGTGACGCCGCATGATCGATGAGTATTCGTGCGTGAACGGATCGGTCTCATCACGCACGTTCCAGAGCAGCGCGACATTCCCGCCGGGAACGAGGATTCTTGAAAACTCGCGAAGTGCCGGCTCCGGCCTGAACCAGTGGAAGGCCTGCGCGGCGACCACGACTGCAACGCTGCGTGATTCGAGGGTCGTCGCCTCGGCGGTGCCATCAATCCAGGTGACCGATGGATCAGGTTCCGCCGCGGCACGCATCGCCGCGTTGGGCTCGACCGCAAAGACGGTCGCGCCGCATCGCGCCAGCAGCCGTGCACTGATCCCGGTGCCCGCGCCCACATCTGCCACCCGCGCCCGATGCTCCGCGCCGTGCGAACCGAGCGCCGCCCGCATCGCATCCAACGGATACTGCGGCCGGAACTTCACATAGTCCGTTGCACGATCTGAGAACCGGCTCGTAGGGTCTCGCAACTCAGCCATGCACTCCCCTCGTCTGCCCCTCCAACCCCTCGATTCGCGTCTGCAACCCATCCCGGATCGCAGGCCACTCCGAAGCGATGATCGAATACATCACCGTGTCGCGCACGAAGCCATCGCTGAGCACCAGGTGCTGGCGCAGCACGCCCTCGCGGCGTGCCCCAAGCCGTTCAATGGCCCTCTGGCTTTGCACATTCCGCCCATCGCACTTGAGCTGGACGCGAATCGCTCCCCATCGCTCAAACGCGAGCTCGAGCATCAGCAGCTTCATCTGAGGATTGACGATGGTGCCTCGCCAGAGCGAACCGATCCATGTGGCCCCGATCTCCACGCCGCGGTGAGCCGCACGAATATCTAGAAACGACGTGGTGCCCACCACCGTGCCATCAGCCCGCAGCCGGATCAGGTAGGCCGCGCGGTGGGCATCCGCGTTCATCGTGTCGATGTAGCGTGCAAAGCCTGGAATGGTCCAATCATCAGGCCGTGACGGGTGATAGGTGAGGCACGATGGGTCCGCCGCGGCAAAGAGCACCGGCGCGTGCCCCACGCCGATGGGCTCCAGCACCACATGCGAGCCCTCAAGCACATGCCCTGAAAGAGTGGTTTCCATGGGTTCGTGTCGCCAGACTTGCTGCCCGAATCACCGATACGCTCCTGCCATGCGAATCACCCACATCCTACGGCTCCTGCTGCTCGTGCTGCCGGTGATCCTCTCGCCCGCGTTCGCGCAGGTCGAAGTTCGAACCGTCACCACTTCCGATGGCACGGCGATCAGCTATCTCCTGGCCAAGCCCAAGGGCTTCGAGCCCACCAGATACACCCCATGCATCATCGCACTGCCACCGAGCCCCGCGGATGAAACCATCGCCCGCAACGCGCTCCAGAGGTACTTCGAACGCGAAGCCTCAAGCCGCGGCTGGCTGGTGGCCATGCCCCTGTCCCCACAGGGTCCGGAGTTCTTCACTTCAAGGCCCTATGCCATCTGGGCAGTCTCCGATCGGGTCAAGGCCGATTTTCGCATCACGGGCGGCAAGCCGCACATCGCTGGAGTGAGCACCGGAGGAATTGCCGCGATCTCAGCCGCGGTGCTCGCGCCCCACCGCTACGCCTCCGTCACCGTGCTCCCGGGAATTCTGGCCGACGACCTCAAGCCAGAGGATCTCTCCAAGGTCGCCGGCCTGCGCTTCACCTTCTTCGTGGGCGCTGAAGATCCACTCTGGCTGGAGGGCACCAGGGCGGCGGTCGCGAAGCTGGTCGCCGCCAAAGCCCTCGCCAGCATGACCGTCATTCCTCAGGCCAGCCACATTCTTGAGCTGGATTCGAGGACCCTCTTTGATTCGTTCGTGGCGGCCCCCGTCGACACTACACAAAGGAACCCCGCCTTGGAAACCGATCCCGCGAAGCGCGCCGCCGTCATCGAAGCCAAGAAGCGAGCCATCGATGCAGTGCTCACCGACTATCACGACGCCGCGGCGAAGGCCGATCTTGAGCGGTACTTCAACCACTTCACCAGCGATTTCGTCTTCTACGGCACCGATGCCACCGAGCGCTGGCCGCTGGATCAGTTTCGCGGCTTCTGTGAACCGCTCTTTGCCAAGGGCATCGGATGGATCTACACCTGCATCAGCCGCAACATCTTCATCTCGCCCGCAGGAGAAACAGCGTGGTTCGATGAAGTCGTTGCCAATGACAAGTACGGCGACTGCCGCGGCTCGGGCGTGCTGGTCTTCACCGATGGCATCTGGCGACTGGCCCAGTACAACCTGGTGATTCCCGTTCCCAATGACTTCGCGCCAAAGGTCGTCGAGGAGGGCCGGAAGCAAAAGGCGCTGCTTGAGGCCAACAAACCCAATTGATGCGGCGTTCAACAGCCTTGAAACGGTGTTGACGCGGCAAAGGTCGAAGTGGCGGAGCAGGCTGAGAGTCGTTGTTGCATGCGCAAACTGATTGGAATCCTCTGTGTGCTCGCCGCGGGAATCGGCTTTGGATTCATGCCGCTCTTCAAGCGCTGGGTGAATGATGCCGATCCGGGCGTGACCACCGCGATGCTCCTCCTGCTGCGATTCTCGATCGCCGCGGCGGTGCTGCTGGTGGTGATCCTGGCCATGCGCCTCCCCATGCCCAGAGGCCGCATTCTGGGCGGCTACATCCTCATGGGCTGCATCGGATACTTCGGCGAAGCCTACTGCTTCTTCGGCGCACTCAACTACATCCCCGGAGGGCTCGTTTCGCTGCTGCTCTACACCTACCCGGCCTTCGTCACGCTCGCGGCGTGGCGTTTCATGGGTGAACGGCTGACCGCGTGGACCCTGCTCTCGCTGCTCACGGCCTCGATTGGCATGGCGATGACGATTCTGCCAACACTGGCAGCGGAAGGAAACCCGGCCCACGCAGGTCATCGATGGCTGGGTGTTCTGCTGGGACTCGGCACCGCCCTGATCTACGGGCTCTACGTGCTCTTTGGCTCGGTGCTGGGGAAGCGATGGAATGGCCCGCTGCAGAGCTCGTTCATCGTCATGTCCTCCGCCGCGGCGATGTTCTTGGGCGTCGCCCTCGTTCAGGGCGATCGCCTGCCCAATGCCGCGGGTGCGTGGGTTGGCGCCGTGACCCTCGCACTGGTAGGCAGCGTGATCGCCATCACCGCGCTTCTGGCGGGCCTTGCGATCCTGGGTCCGGTCAAGACCTCGGCCCTCTCGCTGGTCGAACCACTCTCCACCGTGGTGGTCGGCGCACTCTTCCTCAACGAACACCTGACACCGGTGCAACTGGCCGGGGGAGCGTTGATCCTGGCGGGTGCTGGGATGGCCGTGAAGCCGTCAAGGACTGAAACAGCGGCCGCGGCGGCGAACGATGCTGGGCCCGCGAATCACTGATGGCCGCAGCTCCATCGAATCGCCACAATCGTCTGATCATCGCGCCGCGCTCGCTGGCGGGTGTGGTTGAACAGATCATGGTGGATTGCCAGCACCACTTCATCGGGAGTCTGCACGCCGCGTCCTCGCATCAATGCCCGATCGATGCCTAGCTCACCGAACATCGTTCCATCGGCACCGAACGCTTCGGTCACGCCATCGGTGTAGAGAACGAGCAGGTCGCCATCGGTGAGTGCGACGGAACTGATCTCGTGAGGAGGGAGTTGATCGAGCACTCCCAGCGGAATCGTCGCCTCGCGGTCGAGCCGTTCGAGCGTGCCGCGAGTGGTTCGCAGAAGCCGCGGCGGATTGTGCCCGCAGTTGCAATAGACCATCTGCCCCGTGGCAGGATCTAGGATGCCATAAAAGGCTGTGACAAACGACCCTTCCAGGCGTGCCGCGGCGAGCCTTCGATTCGCGAACTCCATCACTGAGAAAGGGTCGCCCATGGCCCCCCCGCCATGGTCGAAGGCGTGGAGGATGGCATGGAGCATGGCCATGACGGTCGCCGCGGCGGCCCCGTGGCCGGAAACGTCCGCAACGAGCAGCCCGAGTCTGCCACCGGGAAGATTGAAGAAATCGAAGTAATCGCCTCCCGCCGCGTCGCTGGTCAGGTAGCTGGTGGCGATCTCAATGCCCTTGATGCGGGGCATGTCGGAAGGGAGCAGCGACTGCTGCACCCTGGCGATGGCTTCAATCTGCTCCGAGAGTGTCGCGTTGAGTCGACGGATTTCCGCCAGCATGTCGGCGTGGTGGTTGGTCGCGCCGAGCAGGTTGGCGGTCACGGTTGCCTGCCCGACATCCTTTGGCTGGATCGCACCCGCCGGAACTCGTCCGAAGGCAAAGCTCCATTCGGCGAGGGCGCCGTTGCGGAAGATGGGCAGGGCCATGACTGAGGTGAGTCCGGCGACGACTGCGGTGACTCCCGGTTCGTCCACCGGTGCAAGGTCATGAACCATCTTGGGGAGTTCATCTGCAATGAATGGCGTGAAGAACCCCTCGTCGATGATCGGGAGCATCGCGAGCACTTTCGGATTCATGTCGCGGGTGTGCGCCAGCTTGCCGTTCACCGCCTCATCGCGATGCACGGCGTAGGTGATCCGATAGGCCCCGATGCGTCCATTGACCGGAACGACGCCAACATACGCGTCGATGGGTCGGAACCGGGAGTACTGCGCCATGAACTCGCCGAGAATATCGTGCGACGAATCCAGGCGCGTCAGGCCCCGGAGCATCTCCAGCAGAGGCTCGATGGATGGGTCGTTGTTGAGGTCAAGCACGTGCACGCGTTCAAGCGTACCCGCAGCGGAGCATCGGCAGAGGGTCGGCCCGAACTGAACCGGTGGATTGGCAACCTCCCGCCCGCGGCGAGTCAGAAAGAAGGGGCAGCGTCGGCAAACGGTGCCAGAGAATCCAGGTGGATTCCGAAACCAAAGGTGAAACGCGCAGCGGCCCGCTCCTATCAGTGTGGGGCCTGCTCACCAGGTCTGGCCTCTCTTGGCAGTCCTAACATCGTTCGTACGGCAAGCCCGAGGTTCCTCGCGCCGAGTTGGCCCATTCTGAAAGGTTCCTGTTCGTGTGGAAATGGCTGCTCATTCTGTTCCTGGTCCTGGCGGGCTCGTGCGTCGGCACCGGATTCTGGCTGAAGGAATCAGGCAAGCTTGAGCAGTGGCGCGAGCAGTATCAGCCTGGTGCGCAGGCGGCCAAGGTGCGGATCACCGCCGCCCGCCGCGGCGATCTGGTGCGGACCGTCTCGGCCCCCGGCCAGGTCGAGCCCAAGACCAAAGTCGAAATCTCGGCGCAGGTGTCGGCACGGATCATCGCGCTTCCCTTCCGCGAGGGACAGACGGTCAAGAAGGACGATGTGATCGTCCGTCTTGATGGCCGCGATCTGGCCGCGTTGCTTGACAGCGCCAAGGCTCAGCTTCGCAGCGAAGAGGCCCGGCTCGAAGGAGCCAAGGCGCAGCTCTCCAACCTACAGCTGGAATACAACCGGCTCAAGGAGCTTTTCTCGACCTCGGATGTGGCTAAGTCGCAGCTTGATTCGGCCGAGACCGAGTTCAAGCGCGGCCAGAGCAGCCTGCTGGTGGCTGAGCGGGCCATCGACATCGCGCGTGCAAACATCCAGCGGGCGGAAAAGGACCTCGAGAACACGCAGATCGTGGCGCCCTTCGATGGCGTCATCACCAAGCTCAATGCCGAGGTCGGCGAGCTGGTGGTCATCGGCACGCTCAACAATGCGGGCTCAGTGATCATGGAAGTCGCGGATCTGGGCGTCATGCTGCTCAAGACGCGCCTTGATGAAGCGAACATCGGGCCGGTGCGCGAAGGGCAGAAGGCTCGCGTGTTTGTCAACGCGTATCCGGAGCTGCCGATGAACGGCACCATCGATCACATCGGCCTCAAGCGCCAGGTCGACAAGGACGGCACGGCCTACTTCGAGACCGACATCCTGATCGAAAAGCCCGCGGACCTGGTGCTGCGCTCGGGCCTTACCGCGAATGCGGATATTCAGGTCGAAACCTTCCGCGATGTCGTGAAGGTGCCAAGTCAGGCTGTTCTTGATCGAACGATCGACGATCTGCCCGAAAGCGTCGTTGCGGGCAATCCGCTCATCGATCGCACCAAGAAGTTTGCCCGCGTCGTCTACGCCATTCAAGGTGGCAAGGCTCGCTCCATTCCAGTCAAGACCGGCGCGAGCGATCTGACCGACACCATTGTGACCGCCGGCCTTGAGTCGGATGCCAAGGTCATCACCGGGCCGTTCAAGGTCCTCCAGTCGCTCAAGGACGACCAGAAGGTCGAACTTGAGGATCTCAAGACTCCCGGCGTCAAGGGTGAGCAAGTCCCGCCAGCCAAGCCGGGTGAGGCTCAACCGGCCAAGCCGGGAGATGCGCAGCCAGCGAAGCCAGACCAGACCAAGCCAGACCCGGCCAAGCCCGCCGCGCCGCCGGCGCAGTCCGCCAAGTGAATCTCTACTGCCTCAACATGTGACCGCCCGGCAATCAATCAGGACCCCGATGAGCATCGTCGTTCGCAATATCACCAAGGTCTACCACATCGGCACGGAGACCGTGCACGCACTCCGCGGCGTTGACCTCTCGATTGCCCGCAACGAGTTCGTTGCCATCATGGGCTCCTCGGGCAGCGGCAAATCAACCCTCATGAACATCCTGGGCTGCCTCGACCAGCCCACCGATGGCACCTACGAACTCAACAGCCGCCTGACCCATCGGATGAACGCCGGACAGCTCGCGCGCGTTCGCAACGAAGAGATCGGGTTCGTCTTCCAGTCCTTTGAACTGCTGCCCCGTGCCACCGCACTGGGCAACGTGATGATGCCCCTCACGTACTCGCGCCGGTTCTTCTGGGGCGCACGCCGCCGCGCTCTGCACGCGCTCGAACGCGTCGGCCTTGGCGAGCGTGTGAACCACAAGCCCAACCAGCTCTCGGGTGGTCAACGCCAGCGTGTTGCCATCGCCCGCGCCCTTGTGAATCAGCCCAGCATCATCCTGGCCGATGAGCCCACCGGCAACCTCGACTCAGCCACCAGCGAAGAGATCATCGCGCTGTTCCGTGCCCTGCATCGCGAGGGTCAGACCATCGTGATCGTGACGCACGAAGAAGATGTCGCGGGCAACGCCGAACGCATCGTGCGTCTTCGCGACGGTCGCATCGTGTCGGATCATCCCACCAAGTCCGACCCGATTCATCAGGCCTTTCTGGGCCGCGCCCTCGAAGTCGCCAAGGCCAAGGCACAGGCGGAAGCACCCGTCCCCGCGGAGGTGGCCCAGTGATCCTCAGGCTGCTCATTCAAACAGTCGTCCTCGCACTCCAGCAGATCTGGGCCAACAAGATCCGTGCGATGCTCACCACGCTGGGCATCGTGATCGGCGTGTCGGCGGTCATCATCCTCGCCGCGGCGGGCCAGGGATTCAAGACCTTTGTGCTCGACCAGTTCTCCGCCTTCGGCGCGAGCAAAGTCTGGATCTTCCCTCGCATGCCCCCTGAGCAGCGAGATCGCTTCTCATTCCGGCAGATCCGCCTCAACACCGATCAGGTCGATTCGATCCTCTCGTACTGCCCATCGCTCCAGGCGATCACGCCGGTCATGCAGATCAACGCCACTGTCCAGGCGGGCGACCGCGTGCAGCAGTTCGTGAACATCCAGGGCGTCCGCCCCTCCTGGCACGATATCGAAGAACGCTCGGTCATCCGTGGCCGCGCCCTCATGCAGGTTGACGAAGATGAACGCCGCCAGGTCTGCCTGGTCAATGACAAAGCCATCGAGGAACTCGGACTCGATGCCGATCCGACTGGCACCACCATCCTCGCCGCGGAGCGTCGCTTCCTCATCATCGGCGTCGTCGAGACCAAGCAGGTCTCCCCGATGTTCGGCGGCAACGAGGCACAGACCGAGATTTTCATCCCGTTCAACACGGGCGTTTCGATCCGACCCGAGCCGCGGCTCTATGCCATCGGAAAGACCAAGGCCCCCGAACTCTTCGAGGATGCCAAGGCCGAAGTGACCGCACATCTTCGCCGCGTCCGCCACCTTGGCCCCGAAGATCCCGATACCTTCGGCGTGCAGGCCATCGAGCAGGCCATCAGCCAGTTCAAGAAGGTCGCCGGGGGCATTACGGTCTTCATCGCTGGCGTCGTCTCGATCTCGCTGCTGGTAGGCGGCATCGGCATCATGAACATCATGCTCGTCTCGGTCAGCGAGCGCACCCGCGAAATCGGTCTTCGAAAGGCCATCGGCGCACGCCCCGAAGTGGTGCTGCTCCAGTTTCTGGTCGAGGCCATCACCCTCTGCCTCATGGGCTGCGTCCTGGGACTGATCATCGGCGGCGCCATCGTCCTTGCCATGCGTTCCTTCGGCGGCGAGACCTCCCCGGTCGCCAAGGCCGAAGCCCCCATGTGGTCGATCATCCTCTCCGTGGTCTTCTCCGCCGGCACCGGCGTCATCTTCGGGATGTTCCCGGCCATCAAGGCCTCGCGGCTCGACCCCATCGTCGCCCTTCGGCACGAGTAGGCTTGCCCAAGCCCCCATGTTGACTCTTCCAGCGGGCTCCAGCCCGCTTCGGAGCGACCGGTCGGGGCCTCCTTCCGTGCTCTTTTTTTACGTCCAACGCCCCCCTCGAGGGCCCTCGGAAGCCCCGCGGCGACCGAACGCGGCGTACGCTCCTACCCGCATGACGACCGGCATGATCGACAACGTGAACCTCAAGACCTCCCTCTCCGGTGGAGCTCTGGTGGCACTGTTCAAGTGCCAGAAGATCGGTGACTTCGAAGCCCCCCCACTCCGCGCCGAGATCGAATCGCTCGCCGGTCAGGCCGGGTGGAAAATCGTCGCTGACTTGAGCAACGTCATGCTCCTTGGCTCTCAGGGCATCGGCATGCTCGTCACGCTCAAGAAGTCGTGCGATGCCAACAAGGGCAAGCTGATCATCTGCGGCCTCTCCGATGAACTCATGGGCCTGCTCAAGATCGCCGCACTCACCAAGCTCTTCAACATCCGCAAGGACGTTGCCGAAGCACTCCGCTCTTTCTAAAGCCCCGTTCGCGCCCCTCCACGCATGTCGAACCGCCCTGACATGAGGCTCCCGCGGCTTGCCGTGTTTCTCTCCGGGGGCGGCCGCACCCTGCTCAACATCGATGATCGCATCAAGGCCGGCGAACTGCACGCGCAGATTCCGCTGGTGGTCGCCTCGCGTGCGTGTGCCGGTGCAGACCGTGCCGCGGCACGCGGCCTCCACACTGTCATCCTGCCCCGCGTCTTCGGCGAGCCCGAACTGATCACCCTGCTCGATGCCCACAAGATCGATCTGGTCGTGCTGGCAGGGTTCCTGCGGCTCATGCCCATCCCCGCGGCATACGAAGGCCGGATCATCAACATCCACCCCTCGCTCCTCCCCAAACACGGCGGCCCTGGCATGTATGGCCACTTCGTCCACGAAGCCGTCATCCGCAGCGGCGATACTGAGTCAGGGTGCACGGTGCATCTGTGTACCCCCGAGTACGACAAGGGCCGGATTCTCGTGCAGAGGCGTTGCCCCGTGAAGGCCAACGACACGCCCGACACGCTGGCAAGCCGCGTGTTTGAGCAGGAACTGCTGGCGATGCCTGAAGCCATCCAGATTCGCCTGGCGGAGCTGGGCCTTGCTGAGCGTGGTCTGAGCCAGAGCCCGGTCACCGGCTAAACGCCGCGGCTCCCTGTGGCCCCGCGGGCGAACGCTTTCGCCAAGCCACCTTTCGCACCCCCATTGTGCCACTGTGTTTTCGTCTTGCATCCTGCCCATCCTGTCCATCCATGTTCCCTTCTCCGGTCAGAGATGAGAACATGGATGGACAGGATTGACAGGATGAAGAATGTGGCAACACAAGCGCCTGGAGTGAGCCAGGGGAGCGCAGGGTTGCGGGCTGGTCCTTGTGGTCATTAAGCCCATTCATGGCCCGGTGGCACCGTGAGCCCCGGCAACCGAGGGCGGCGTGCGTTCGGGGACATGGTTGACACTCTGGGTTTTGCCCGGGATGACGTAACCGTTTCAAGAATGTTCCAGACCCTGTCTGGTGATTGCCCGAGGCGTTGTGGTGAAGCGAGGGAGGGTTTGGGGGCAACCGGGCACTGTCCGCCGCGTGGCGTGTCGAAATCCCTATACTGAACCTCTTACTGGAGATATCACGATGAAGGCACGAAAACTGTTGAACGTAGCGGCGGGAGCGATGCTCGCCCTTTCCCTTTCCACCACGGTCTTTGGCTGTGAGGACAAGAACGCCGATGGCACGCCGACGAAGGTCGGCGAGGCAACGGCTGCGGTGAAGGATGCCGCGGCGAAGTCGGGCGAAGCCGTGAAGGAAGTCGCTGGCAAGGCGGCGGAAGCCACGAAGGAAGCCGCGAACAAGGCTGCGGAGAAGACCAAGGAAGTGGTGAATGAAGCGGCGACGAAGGTTGCTGCCGCCACTGCGCCTGCCGCGGCCAAGGGCAAGAAGTACACGATCGGTGTGATTGCCAAGAGCCAGGGCAACCCGGTCTTCCAGGCTGCCAAGACTGGCGCCAAGGATGCGGGCGTTGAGCTCAGCAAGCAGCTGGGCGTTGAGATCGAAGTCGAGTGGCGTACGCCCAACAACGAAGATGCGCAGCAGCAGGCACAGTTCATTGATCAGCTCGTGAGCGCGGGCGTTGATGGCATTGCCGTCAGCTGCTCGGATGCGAAGGTGCTGACCGCTGCGATCAATGCCGCGGTTGACAAGGGTGTGCAGGTCGTGACCTTCGACTCTGATGCTCCCGAGTCCAAGCGTTTTGCCTACTACGGCATCGACGATATCGAAGCCGGCCGTGCGGTGGGTCGCGAACTGGCCAAGGCCATGGGCGACAAGGGTGTGATCGCGATTCTGGCGGGCAATCAGAATGCCCCCAACCTCCAGGCCCGCGTCCGCGGCGTCAAGGACGAAATCGCCAAGCACCCCGCCATCAAGGTCAAGGACACCTACTACCACGCTGAAACCGCTCCCGAAGCGGCCAAGATGGTCCAGCAGGTCCAGAACGCCAACCCCGAGATCACTGGCTGGGCCATGATCGGTGGCTGGCCCCTCTTCACCGAGAACGCCCTCGATGGCGTCTATGACAAGGCCAAGGTCGTCAGCGTTGACACCCTCCCCCAGCAGCTTGATTACCTGCGCAAGGGCCAGGTCCAGGTGCTGGTCGGTCAGGACTGCTACGGCTGGGGCCACGAGAGCGTGAAGCTCCTGGTCGACAAGATCCACTCGAACAAGAGCCCCAAGGGCGTCATCAACCACTTCGACCTGGCCATCGTGACCAAGGCGAACGTGGAGGAGTACGCCGGCCTGTGGGACAAGTGGCTGGGCAAGAAGTAATCATCAGTTGAGTCAACTCAAGAAAGAACCCCGCACATGCGGGGTTCTTTTGTTTGGTAGAGGCTCTGTGCAGTCTGGCACGTTGCAGACCTGCTCTGTGCAGTCTGGCACGTACCAGACCGGCTTTGCGGTCTGGTGCGTGCTTCACACCCGTCGCGTGAACCGACTCAACCACCAACGGTCGGCTACCGAGTTGCCCGCCCCTACACCGCGATGAACTTTCAGCCTTTGCCGCCCGATAGGGCGCTCGATCGTTGCCGGTGGCGCAGCGACGCTTTGGGAGCCAGCCACCGGAGACAGGCCAATAGACCACTCCCTTCATTCTTCACGCCCGACTGAGGGCGAACCTCCCACCCCTCCACCATGTCACCGCTCCCCGATCCACGCCAACGCAAGCTTCGTCCGCCCTCAGCCGGGCGGAATACGAAAGAAA
>JBILUL010000063.1:0-23754 GCA_044371005.1 Phycisphaerales bacterium
GAGCGGCTCGCCACGCCACCGGCAACGGTCGTGCGCCCGAAGCGGGCGAAACACTTCAGCGACTTCTTCTGATTCCCACGGCGTTCGATAAACCCTCTGCAGCCCCCAAAACCTGCCCGTTCATGCTCAAAGCGCGAACCTTCGGCCTGGTCCGGGCGTCCAAAGACCCATTCTGCGGCCAATCGCCAACAGCCAGAAGTTCAACTAGGATTCTCCCATGCAACCCACTGCACTCTCAGCCCTGAGCCTTGCCGCGTGTGTCAGCGTTGGATTCGCCCAGCCTGCGACCCCCGCTGCTCCCGAGCCTTCCAAACCCGCGGCGACACCCCCCAAACTGCTCTCACCGGAACTTGCCCGCCACCTTGACGGCGCATCGGTGGTCGAACAACTTCGGGCCGAAGCGGCCCGGACGATGCACACCATCAAGTGCGACGGGGTTCGCAGGCTTCTGGTCAACACGAGCTGGCTGCCAGTGATCGATGGGCGAAAGGTCTACCGCGACAAGGCCGCACAAAAGGTGCTGAGCAAAGCCGCGTACGAGGCACTGCCGGAGGACCAGCGCGGCAGCTTCGAAGCACTCGAGCTTGACGAGGAGTTCTTCTACTACACCCGATACGGCTCTCCGCTGTCGTATGCACGCCCGCTCGACATCTTGTGCAAGGATTTCGGGTGCAAGGACTACTGCTTCTCCAAGAAGCGCATCCTGGACTTTGGCTACGGCGGCATCGGCCACCTGCGACTGCTGGCAAGCTCGGGCGCCAAAGTGGTCGGCGTTGATGTCGATCCGATGCTCGCCGCCCTCTACAGCGAGCCTGGCGACACGGGTGAAGTGGCTGGCGCAGGCATCTCCGAGATCAAGCCTCCCAACGGTGAACTCACTCTCGTGACGGGCCGCTGGCCGGCCGAACCCGCAGCCGTCGCGGCGGTGGGCAAAGGCTTCGACGTCATCATCTCCAAGAACGTCCTCAAGAACGGGTACATCCACCCCGCCAAGGAAGTCCCCAAGCAGATGCTCGTGGATCTGGGCGTCGATGATGCCACATTCCTCAAGGCCATCGCTGATGCGCTCAACAGCGACGGGCGATTCCTGATCTACAACATCTGCCCGAAGCAGAAGGAAGATCAGTATCTTCCGTGGGCGGACGGCAGTTGTCCGTTCAGCAAGGAAGCCATCGCCGCGGCGGGGCTTGAAGTCCTCGAATACAACGTCGAGGACAGCGGCGAAATCCGCCGCCTGGGCAAGGCCCTCATGTGGCATGAAGGCGACACGCCCATGGACCTCGACAACGACTGCTTCGCCTGGTACACGCTCATCCGCAAGCCCTGATTCAGAACGGACGAACCCGAGTCCGAGCGGCCCCGCCCATGCACCACTGCGGAACCAATTGCAACGCCGCCTGCATTCTGCAGGCGGCGTTGTTGTTCACATCATGAATGTTCGCTGTCCCGTGGCTCAGCAGCCGCCTTCCCACAGGCCATAGAAGCTTGAGAGATCGCTGCCGTCAACGCCGCCGTCTTCGTTGAAGTCCGCGCCCGGATCACCCGTTTCCCAGAGCTGGAAGAACGCATCGATGTCAGCGCCGTCGATGCCACCGTCGCAGTTGAGGTCGGCGCGGCAGACCGTGATGACCGCCGACGACGAGGTGACCGAGAGAGCCGAATCGCACCCGGCGCCAACCACGCAGCGTACCGCACGCCCGGCCGAAACCACGCTCGTGCGCCATCCCGAGGTGAAGCCCGAAAGCGAAAGCGTCGAAGTTGCGGTGTTGCTCGCAACGGCAACCTGCACATCACCGATCATGACCGGGCCATCTGCGATAGGCGACCATCCGGAGGGCACCAGAAGATTGCGGACCTCCCAGCGATAGTTCAGCAAGAGACCGTCGGCGACACCAACCGGTACTTCAGTCACACCCGAGGGGCACGCTCCGGATGAAACCGGCTGTTCCGTGATGACCGGTGTTCCGCCGCCCACGCTGACGACCTTGCCCATCGGAGTCCCGAACGTCGTAATGGTTCCGCACGCCGAGTAGACCATGACATCGAAACGATTGCCATCAACCACCGTGGCGGCGGTATACGTGGGCGAAGTGGCCCCTGCAAGACGAACCCCGTTTCGGAACCACTGGTATCGCAGTTCGGTGCCAGTCGCCTGTGCCGTGAACGTGACTGGGACCGTGCCGCACAGAGGACCATCCGGGCTCTGCGTGACCGAGACCAGCTCCGGACCACTCAGCGTAGTCGGGCAGCTCAACCCGTTCACATAACTGATCATTCTCGCCGAAACGCGCGGACCAAACGTCATCTTCATGTTGCCGATGCCGCCAGAGCACTGGTGGCAGTACGACATGATGGTCGCATCGCCGGCAAACCCTACCGAACAATCCTGCGTGCCCTGTTCGCACGCGCTGGCCGAGGGACTCAGTCCGCATCCATCCACCACCGGGTTGTACGCGCACGAGTTGTGCGTGTGCTCGCTTCCGAACTGATGCCCCAGCTCGTGCGAGAAGACCATCAGATCCCAGTTGCGTGAATCATTGTCCAGAATCGGGAAGGGGAACGACGCCGCGAGATTGGCGCTCACGGCATACCCGTTGGTGTTCCCGCACGCCGCACGCAGATACGCAATGCCGCCACCCAGCGATCGACCGCTGAGCAAGTGTGCCGAAGCCCTGGTCACCGAGCCCATGTTCGTACGCCAGTACGAACGGAACTCCGTCAACTGAGCCGAGGTGTTCGCACCAGTCCACGGATCAGCCGTCTCCCAGATCCGCAGATACGAAAGCCGCCATCCCGAACCGATGTCGCGGTTGTAGATATCCGACGAAGCCGCGGCGAGCACCACGGCATACTCAGTCGCCGCGGCGGTCGTGAGGAACTTGTTCCTGTACTCGTTGTCGGTATCCACTGCCAGACGGAACGCCTTGCAGCTTGGAATCCGCTCCGTATACCCCGCTGGCCCCGTCGCCTCCGGTGCCACATCGCCCTCGGGCACCACTTCGCCCGCGCACTTGGGCATGATGCTGGGGCCGAACTGATCGAGCACGCCCTGCTCATACGCCATCGTGAGAGGGGCTCCATCCACCACTTTCGTGGCGATGAGCCACGTATGACCGTTCGACCGAACCCAACCTTGCGCCTGACCGGCAGACAAACCCAGGAACACACTGGAGTCCGGATCGCCGCCGAGCGTGCCCGCCCAGATCTGCACCTGCGGAGTCACGAGCCGCTCCACGCCGCCCTCGCCCACCACGACAACCCGCGCATCCTCCGACAGCACCGTCTGACGGAACAACTCCACTCGTGTCACTGCACCTGGACCAATCGGAAGCTCAATCGATGCAACATTGCCAGCCTCGCCCAGCTCAGCCACCACGCCCGGATCAATCCGGAAGCTGGCCGCCCCGGTGCCAACCTGGCCTGCCAGGGAAGCCGGGACCGCCGCCTCGACGAACGGGCGATAGACCTCTTCCTGCACAACCTGAGCAGACGCGACTCCCGCCGCTGCCGCCAATGCCCAAACGCCCAGACACAACCGCCGCGTTGAACGCTGTCCACTCACCTTGCTCATTTTGTACTCCGACTGGTTGACTCCGTCCGAGAACCGAACGGGAAACTGTTACACCTAGCCACCGCTTCGCACCCGACCGCTTCCCGGTTCCATCGCCGGATGCTTCGCACACCAAAACCATCGCTGCCGAAAGGGCTTGGACTGCTGCATCGTCCATGCAGCGATGCACGTCCACCCAAACGCACGAATGGTCGAATCCTTGCACTCCGGATGGCCCGCAGGCCGCGGCGGCAGCCCCACAACCAGCCCCCACTATGCTTCCCCCATGCATTGGCTGATCACCTGCCTCGTGCTCATCCTCTCAGACAGCGTCCCCCCGAGTGAGCAAGCTCCCCCTCGCCGCGATGCTCGAGAGTTTCTCCCCTCGGTTCACGGCTTTCACTTCCGCAACACCTTCACCGGATCCCCCCTCCCTGAGTCAGTCAGGGGCCTGGGCCTTGAACAGGTGGTGAAGATGCCGACCCGGTATGGCAAGTGTGGCGGCATGTCCGCCGCCGCGGCAGACTTCTTCCTCTCCCACACACCCATCCCACCTGACACCAAACCCCCGAAGGAAGGCACTCCTCTCTTCGGATACATCACCTCGCGCCAGATCGACTCACTGGGCACGCTGGGCTCGATGACCGGCAAGTTCATGGAGATGATGGCAGCCCCCGACACCTCACCCGATGCCCCCTCCGCCGCGAGCCTCACCGCTCCCCACATCGAACCACTCCTGCGTCGCCTCAATGAAGGCGAGCTGGTCGCCATCGGGCTCGTCTATGTCGCTTCACCCCGCCCCTCGACGGGCCAGTCACCCGCCAAAGAACTCCCGGAACCCACACCCGGTTCCAACGCCCAGGATTCGCTCACGCCCTCGCCAGGTGCACCACCAGGTGCAGGGACTACACCTGCTCCAGCCCAGAGCAACCCACCTCGAACAGGAACGCTCTGGGAGAACCACCAAGTACTGGCGTTCGCATCACCAGGTCAACTTGAGCGCTGGCACTCCGAGCAGGCATGCGCCGAGATTCGGATCTACGACCCCAACTTCCCCGACAACGACCGCATGGTGATCTTCGTGCGCAAGATCCCGCATATGCCCAACCAGCCGTTACAAGTCTTCTGTGAGCAGCGTGCAGGCCCCTCACGCACCATTCCGCTGCGAGGCTTCTTCCCGATGCCCTATGCGCCCAGGACTCCAGAACTCGCTGCTGTGCAGACGCCAGCCTCCGGACGACCGGCGACGCCAGCCACTGTTCGCTGAGTGAACGCAAGGTCCGTTTCTATTTTGATGATTCGCCCCCCGTTTGGTTGCAAGTCGCCCGGCGTGTGGTATCTTCTTGATTGGAGCGAGCGCGACAAGCATTTCCAGGCCCTTTGAGGAGTCCTCATGCGCGCCGCCACTCCAACGCACCTGTGCTCTGACCGCTTCCATCTCGCACGCAGCGTTGTCGCGGCCGCGGCTGGCCTCGCTCTGGTCTCTGGTGCCAGCGCGATCACCAACAACATCCTCATCATCGGGTACTGGCCGCCAACCAACGAGATGATCCGCCCGTTCAGCACCAGCGCGACCCAGAACCCCGGGGGCTGGCAGGGCCAGAACTGGGAAGGCCGGGGATACAACATCCACTCCTACTTCCCCGAGTTCCCCGGTGGCGTCGACGTCAATCCGCGCGGCACCGGCGACTTTCAGGTCGACTACCAGGCAGCGAGCGCCGACTTCTGGCGCATCACCAGCGAACTCAACCCTGTTGCCATCATCTCATTCAGTCGCGGCAACGCAGGCTCGAGTTGGGAAATTGAATCCGCCCATCGCAAGCTCAAACTCAATCTCTGGACCAACGACTACCTCGCGCCCTTCCAGCCAACCAGCGACATGCCCATCGCACTGGAACCCGACAACACGCGGCGGACATCATCGCTCCCGATGACGAACATCCGCACCGCCGTCACCAATCTCGGCCTGCCGATGAGCGTCTTCATCGACACCTCCACGCAGTACGGCGGCACCTTCGTGAGCGAGTTCACCGGCTATCACAGCGCGTGGTATGCCGCGATGCACTCAAACGTTAACGATCCTAACCGCTGCGTTGCTGGCGGTCACATCCATGTGGGCATCAACACCCCCACCGCTGATGCAGTGCTCGCCACCCAGACCACGCTGCGCGAACTCACCACCTACGTCGACACGATGGTTCCCGCACCGGGCACGTTCGCGCTGATCCCCGCACTCGCGTTCGTCACACGCCGCCGGCGGTCTTGAGCAGCCAGGCCTGAGCCTTCACAGGTGCCTGATCCTTGGAGCATCGTTCATCCGGGCGCACATCGCAAGTCCCCACGGTCTTCTCGCCAGGGCCGCGCCAGTCATACTCGGGAATCCGAATCACATACCCCTGCGGCAGTTCCCGCTCAAATGTGATGCGAGGGCGATTCGCGGTTTTCGCCCCGAAGTATCGTGTTGCAGGCCGACTCTTGAGCACCGCCGCGAGCACTTCAGCACTCGAACGTGTGCGTCCCAGCGTCAGCACCGCCACCGGACCTGAATACACGTTCGAACCCGCGAACACCTGCAGGCCAAGACACCCATGCTCCTTCAGTCGCGAATGCGCCCTGGCGATGGCCTGCGATGAATCGATCACGTCACGAGCAATCGCTGCATCGGGCAGGGTGGTTCGATGCGCGGCATCGACGAACATGCCCGCATCGACAGGCCCTGCAATCAGCCACCGTGCCGCGGCGAGCGCACTCAGATCAAATCCGGTGCAGCTTCGGATATCGAGAATCAGCCCCTTGGGCTTGGCCTCGAGCATCTTCGCAAAGATCGCATCGACCGCCGCGGCGTCTTCGAAGGCGAGCACTTCGATGGTCGCGATGCCCGTCTTCTCATCCAGCTTGTAGGTAATGGGTTCGACACCCTTGGCGGCTGCTCCCATCACGCGGCGGGATTCCTCGCTCACCGGCCGATACGCCAGCGGCAGCGGCAAACTCTGATACTTGCGCCATGCAAGCCCGCCTGCAAAGGAGTATTCAAGATCATCGCGAGTCTTCGCCGCGGCGTCGCGGACTTCGCTGAAGTACTCCTTGAACTCCGACTTGGCGACAATCGCCGGATCAAACAGCCGCGTGGCCGTCATGTCGCGGATGTCATCCGTGAGCTTCGCGTAGTCCGCCGCTGGCGGCACCTGCGCCGACTGATCCTGCCTGCGCTTCATCGCCATGACCGCGATCACGCGGCCATCCGTGAAGACGATCTCCACCGGGCCTGCAGCCTCCTTCATGCGAGTCTTGGCGCCAAACGGCCCCACCTTGGAAATGCCGATGCGTCCCTCGCCGACGGTGCCGCTGGCTGGGTCGGGCATCGTGGATTGCCACGTGAGCAGCATGCCCTGCGGGAAGATGTAGGGTGCCAGAATCGGCCCCAGCACTTGCTGAACGCCACCCACAAGATCCCACGCGATGCCCGGACGGGTGTTGGCCTTGAACGAAGCTGGCGTGCCATCGCGAGCCGGGATGGCCTGCGCGGTCATCGTGGTGCGCAGCGGCCCGAACCAGGTGGAGTGAAATTCGACGTCGTAGACCCCGTCAAGGGCCTGAGGGACCGCCGCGGTAGTCGTCGCTCCCGGTGCGGTTGGCTTCGCCGGAGAAACGCACGCGGCGAGCAGAACCGAGGCGAGCAGACATAAAACAGCGACGGATTTCATGTGCCGATTGTTGCGTGCCCGGACGCGGCAGGCTGAGCAGGCGAGGGTACGATTCGCCCATGACAACCCCAGCGATCTCCCCCGGTTCGCGTCTGCGTGCCGCGATGAATGGTTCGTGCATCGGCATTCCCGGTGCCTTCAATGCTCTGGCGGCACGGGCCGTCGCCAAGGCCGGCTTTCAGGCGTGCTACGTCTCGGGTGCGGCGACGAGTGTCGCGGCGGGCGTACCTGATGTGGGCCTGCTGGGTCTGGAGCACTTCTGCCGCGAGATCCGCGAGGCGGCCGACGCCAGCGGCCTGCCAGTGCTGGCCGATGCCGACACGGGGTTCGGTGAAGCCGAGATGATGCGTCGCACGGTGATCGAATATGTGCGAGCGGGCGGCGCTGGTCTGCACATCGAAGACCAGAAGTTTCCCAAGCGCTGCGGTCACCTTGATGGCAAGGAACTGATCTCCACCGACCACATGATCGAGAAGGTGCAGTGGGCCCGCAAGGCGGCGATCGATGTGAGTGGTGAGAGTGGCTTTGTGATCTGTGCGCGTACGGATGCACGTGGCGTGGATGGCATGCAGGCGGCCATCGACCGTGCCGCGGCGTATGTCTTCGCCGGCGCCGACATGATCTTCCCCGAAGGTCTCACCAGCGAAGCTGAGTTCGCGCAGTTCGCCAACGCGATGCGCGGGCTCAAGGGCCCCGATCCACGCGGCGGCCCCTATCTGCTGGCCAACATGACCGAGTTCGGCAAGACACCGATGATCCCGATCGAACGCTTCGGAGCGATGGGCTACTCATGCGTCATCTATCCCGTCACGCTGCTGCGCGTGGCAATGCACGCCGTCACGCAGGCACTCGAAACGCTCCGTACTTCCGGCAGCGCTGAACCGCTGCTGAGCTCGATGCAGACGCGCCAGCAGCTTTACGACCTGGTGGGATACAAGCCGGGTGTGCCTTGGGAGGTGCGTGTGTGAGGTTTTGGGGGTTGGGTTCGAAGTGTTGGTGGTGATGTGCGAGATTGGAGTATGGAGCAAGCAAGGCTCGCGTGTTCCGTTCTCATGCTGAAGCCGCTCTTGAGTTCTTCCTTGGCTTTGTGCAGGATGTTCAACCATGATGGCAGTCACCACCACGTTCACGATCGAAGGCTACCGCATCCGCGAGTACAAGGGAGTCGTGCGTGGCATCATCGTGCGTGCCCCCACCATTTCTCAGGGGTTCTTCGGCGGACTCAAGTCGATCGTTGGCGGGAAGATCGGCGCGTACACGCAGATGTGCGAGCAGGCTCGCCAGCAGGCATACGACCTCATGCTCGATCACGCCAAGGCACTGGGCGCCAATGCTGTCGTCGGGCTGCACTTCGATGCGAGCGATGTCTCCAAGGGTGGCGCCACCGAAGTGCTCTGCTACGGCACCGCCGTGCTGATTGAAGCAACGCAGCGAAGCGTCTGACCATCACGTGCCGATGAATACGCCCGTTGATCCAACTTCAGGTGACATCATGGGCGGGCTCATTCCTGAGCCCGTGAAGGCTTCCCCTGCCGACATAGCCCCGCCGCCACTGGATGCGCTCTCACCCGACTTTCTGACGGTCTTTGATTCGGGCACACCCTGGTGGCGACCCGGTGTGACCGACATCGCACGCACCATCGGCTGGCGATGGATCATCATGCTGCCGCTCGCGGCGATCATCGTCGCCGGTCCCTTTCTGATGTTCATGATGCCCGCGCGCTTCAGCGGCCAGTTCCTCAGCTCCGAGATCAAAGTCCTCACACTCGCGGCGGGTGGCATCGTCTCCATCGTCATCTGGGCCATCAAGAACGTCGTGAAGGCTCGCAAGGACGACTTTTGCATTCACTGCGGCTACAGCGTCGTCGGCCTGGGCGAAGATGGTCAGTGCCCCGAGTGCGGCCGCCACTTCTCACTGCTGCTCATCCACGAATACAAGAAAGACCCCCACTTCTTCGTCGACCGCTGGAGAGCCCTCAAGGACGCCCCCAGACCGGAGCCATTTCCCGCCGGTGATGGTCCCACGCCCGACGACGGAACTCGAGGCAGCCCCGACTGACGGTGCAGTGGCTTGCTTCCTACGCCACGCTGTCCCTGCTCAAACCCGTCTCTGCAATGCCCCATGGTGCCTTTGAGGTCACCATGCAGCCTTCCCTCGGCCGCGTGCACCCATCCTCAGCCGCCACGCACTCACAACCAACCAAAATTCAAGCAAATAACACCAAACATACCCTTGACACACACCCCGAATACCGATTAGTATCCAAACACAATGGACGGTACTCGTACGCACGCTCTCTCCGGCAACTCAGGCGGCCCCTCGCAGGCCGCCGCGGCGACCATGGAGCGGCTCGAGGCGATCCTGAAGCGGCGTTTGGAGCATCAAAGCTTGGACTCGGCGAAGCTAGGTCCAGCTGATGTTCTGGCGTGTGAGGGGAGTGCAAAGCCGGTGGTCTTCGCCGCGGCTGATTCGTCGCTTCGTCAGCAGGATGACTCGCCGCTGTCGCTGGTGGTTGCACGAGGAGGTGTTCATGAGTTTCTGGGCCTTGACGATGCCGCCCAAACGCTCGCGGGGTTGCACGACGAGTCCGCCGCGAGCAGGCAGGAGCAGGCAGAAGGATCAAGGCGCACCGGCGAGCAAAGAGGTGCGAGATCCAAAGGGCATGCCGCGGGCGGTCTGTGGCGTGAAGCGTGGACGCCCCCGCTGACGATGCTGACGTGGTTGGCGGGGCGTTCACTTGCTTTGCGAGAGATGGATGTGGGCGGGCCTGTAGGTGGGCCAGCACATGGGCTGATCGTGTGGGTGGGCCGGCGAGTCTGGCCTTCGCTGCATGCATTGCATCGGGCAGGCGGGGCTGGGGGGGTGAGTGGGTTGCTGGGGGCTTCGCTACTGATCGATTGCGGGGCCTCGAATCGCGAGGATGTACCGCTGCGGGTGTGGGCGGCGGAGCTGGCTTCGCGCAGTGAGGCGTGCGTTGCGGTGGTGGTTGATGGGCGCGGGTTTGATCGTGTGGCCACGCAGCGGCTGCAGCTTGCGTGTGAGGCATCGGGGAGTTTGTGTGTGCTGGCAAGGTCGATGCGGGAACGCTCTGTGCTGTCCGCCGCGGTGACGCGATGGCAGGTGCGTCGAGCGGAGCCTTCCCTCGATGGGGCGATGAAATCGCATGATGTTCCAGAGTGGGTATGGGCGGCGGGATGGACCGCCCGGCTACTGCGCTGCAAGGGAGTGCGGCCTGCGTCAGGTGTGCGTGATGAATCGCGTGCCTGGATGCTCAGGATGGTGCACGATGGTGGGTACAACGCGAAGTTCGGCAGCAATGGTGAGCGACAGGCGTGTAGTTTCGATCTACTTCCCGTATTGGTCGACGGATCTGCTGCGGCGGCGGATGATACAGCCGCAGGCGAAGGGCACGCAGCAGGGCGCATCGCGGGATAAGCGGATGGGTCTGCCGCCGGTCATGCTGCTTTCGGCGCCGCGTGCGGGGCGTGAAGAGATCGCCGCGGCGTGCGCCCGGGGCCGCTCGATGGGCATCGTGCCCGGCATGGATGTGGCCAACGCGCGAGCACTCGTGCAGGGCGCGATGATCAAGGCGGCCTACCGGCCCGAGCGTGATGCGCAGGCACTGCGTGCTCTGGCTGGCTGGTGCAATCGATTTTCGCCCGTGGTGGGCGTGGAACCTCCGGATGGTCTTGTGCTGGACATCTCGGGCACGCAGCGGCTCTACAAGGGGGAGGATGTGGTGCTGCGGATGCTGCACCGCGCCATCACGCGGCTTGGCTTGACCGCCCGCATCGCCATCGCCTCCACAGTGGCCTGTGCCTGGGCAATAGCACGGTTCGGTGAGGAGCGTCGCGTGATGGTGCCGCCGGGCCGCGAGCGAGAATGGCTGGCACCGTTGCCCATCGCTTCGCTGCGTGCATCGGTGCGTGTGATTGATTCGCTGATGGAACTTGGCGTGGTGTGTGTCGGTGAACTGCTGACGCTGCCTCGTTCTTCGATTCCTTCGCGTTTTGGAGAGGAGCTGCTGCTCACGCTGGACTGTGCGCTGGGGCAGGGTGTTGAGATCATCGAGCCAGTGCGGCCGCAGCCACCCTTGCGAGCCGAGCAGATGTTCGAAGGGCCCACAACGCAATGGGAGTCGCTGGAATGCTGCCTGCGCGGGTTGGTGCCGCTGCTGACCGCCGCGTTGCATCGCCAGGGCCGGGGTGTGCGGCGGCTTGATGTCTTTCTGCACCGGACGAATCGGCAGCCGCCCGTGTGCATTTCGATTGCGTTGTGCAGGCCAAGCCGCGATGAGCGGCACTTGTGGTCGATGCTGCGGCCGCACCTTGAGAAGGCGGACATGGGTGAGGGTGTCGAGGGCATCACGCTGATTGCATGCCGCACTGGGGTGATTCGTCACGAGCAGGCGATGGTCTGTCAGGCGGGCAAGGGCTTGACGCCCGCGCAGTTCGAGCAGTCACTTGGCATGCTCTCCGACACGCTGATGAGCCGGCTGGGTCCCGAGAGTGTGCGGCGGATAGTGCCGGTGGAATCGCATGTGCCAGAGCAGAGCTGGAAGACGGTGAGTGTGATGGAAGAGACGGGGGTGATGGAGCATGTGCGGGCGCAGATGCGGATTCATGAGTCGCCTCGCCCATCGCTGCTGTACGAGCGGCCCGAACCTGTGGAAGTGGTGTCGCTGTGTCCGGATGGACCGGTGCATCGGCTGCACTGGAAGGGGGCGTGGTGGCGTGTGGATTCGTGCATCGGTCCCGAGCGCATCAGCGGTCGATGGTGGCTGGCCTCGCCCGAGCACCCGCAGTCAACGCGTGAGTACTACCGAGTGCGAGCGATTCCACCAGACCACGATGCAGCAGCCGCGGCGGCCCGCTGGCTCTGGATCTATCACGAGCAGCCGCGTGATGGATGGCTGGTGCATGGGGAGTGGGCGTGAGGGGGGGAGGGGGGGGAGGGGGAGAGTTCCGAAGTGCCAAAGTTCCGAAGTGCCACCGATTCCGGTTTCGGAATCGGTGTCCCCGTTCTGGCCTTCTCAACCACTTCCAACCAAATCCGCACCTCTGACGCCTGCCACAACCTGACACGAACATATTCTCTATCCAGACCACCAAACACTAACCTTCCATTTCGATCCACAAGCGATAGAGACCAAATCTATCGCTCACCATCTTAACTATTTCTGATCGATAGAAAGACCCTCAATCGCTCATGAGGCGGAACAGGGAACAAGCCCTCGCTCACAGCCATATCCGCAACGATTCTGGCGCATCGCAAGGACTACTACCTCGCGATCGAAGCGGCGAACAAGAGCAATGAGATCACTCGCTGGCTTGCGTGGTTCGCCGGGATCGCACTCGAAGCGCAGTCGCTGACGTTGGCGCAGGTGGAGTTCCTGATCGAGAAGACCAGGCTCTTTGATCGCTTCCGTGATCGCCTGAATGAAAGACAGCTCACTGTGCTTCGCCGCGTGATGCGCGAGGGCCCTGCCGGATTCAAAGGCGGGCTTAGTGCCGGCAACTACCTGTCGATTGCCAAGACTTCACCCGCGACGGCCGGGCGCGACCTTTCGGAGATGGTGGAACTGGGTGTGCTGACTCGGACAGGTGAGCGGCGGCATACTCGCTACCACCTGCCATTTCCGATTGGGAAGGTGCCGCGGTTTACGGTGGAGGAAGATGGCAATGTAAAGGTGCATGCCGCGGCGAACCCGAAGTGACTTCCAACCAACGGTGCGCCGTCTGGCACGTAGCACGCTGGCTCTGCAGCGTGCTGCGTGCTTCCCGCCAAGCGTGCGAAAGTGGACCCTTCATCCGGACAGCACACATCAGGAACGCAATGCCGGGCTGATGGGGGCCAAAGTTAAAGGAGATGAACAACCCTGTGCGATCACTCGGCAGTTCCGCAGCGATCATTCCGCACGAGGCCGACGCACCACACTCGCTACTTCGCTCGAAATCGCGTGCGTCCGCGGCATGCAACGTGATCACTGCAGACACACGCCTGTAGGGCACGATCTGCACTCTGTCCCCAATACTCCGGATCACCCCAGTCACGCTCAAAGACACGGGGCCAGTTCCGCCTCACAAGCGAATCTCGTTGCACGTGCGGCTGACGTTCGAACCAGGCCATCTCCTCGTGGGATTCCGCCACAAACCAGCCATTCATGATGTGCACCCACATCTCAAACTGCATGATCAGCGTTGATGCAACTGGAACTTCCCAGAGTTCCAGGAAACCCTCGGTGCCCCGCGGCAGGTGACCACTTTCTCGCAGGTCCGGCCGGATTCTGGCCTGGCCGCGATACGCATACCAAGCAAACCGGACCTGCTCCTCCGATCGAACAACCCCGCGGCACTGCAGTTGCTCAAACAACCACACGTACGCGGGATCACGTTCATCGGCCCGATATCGCAGTTCATTGGCAACTCGCTCGCACACGGGTCTGATGTGCCAAAGTTGCACGAAAGGTTGAGAAAGAGGTTCGCACATCGTCAACGGTTCTGCGTGAGCGTCAGTCGAAGTGGTGACGCAGGCCTTGGGTGCTGCCTTGATGCCTCAGAGATCGTGACACGGAAGGATAACCACGCGATGAGCTTGAGCCAAAGGCGTCGACCCGTTCATTTCGACCAGTGGCAACGGATCAACGCCAACTCGCCCCTTTCAGGGGCGAGCTTCTGGGCCATTCTTGCCGGCAGCTGCGCAGCGAAGCGCTGCTTGCAGCCGGCTTCTGAATGCGGTGCTTACAGCACCGAGCACAAGAGCGCCACACACGTACCAATCGATCAGCACCCCGCCTCCCACGCCACGAAGAACGTCTCGATGTCAGCACCATCAACGCCGCCATCCTGGTTGAGATCGGCCTGAGTGAAGCCCTCCGCCCAGTCGAGGAAGAACGACTCGATGTCGCTTCCATCCACACCACCATCCTGGTTGTAGTCGCCGATGCAGGGTTGCCCCGCATCTTCGATCACGCGCGTCATGCTGGATCGCGTGGTGCCGCACTGATTGGTGAGCAAAACGTAGTATTCGCCCAGCAGCGAGGGATCCGGGGAGAGCAGTTGAAGCGTTGCCGTCGTAGCGCCAGACCACACGCCCGACAAATCGGAGATGGGCTGGCCGTCTTTGTACCATCTGAACTGATACGTCGATGAAGGGGGCACTTGCACGGCGATGGTCGTGCCCATTGCGGCGAGCGGGACTTGGGTGGGCGGCTGGGCGATGATGTCGGGAAGCCCTTGCCGCGTGATCGAGGCGACAGACAAGGCGACCACCCCGCCCACAGCGGTGAACGAGCCGCCGACAATCAAGTCGCCATTTGGAAGCGAGGCCAGAGCGAAGACAGCCCCGCTTGTCCCAGTTCCGACCGGCGACCACGAGGTGCCGTCCCAGCGCGCGAGGTTGTTGACTGTCACCCCGCCTGCGGTGGCAAAGCCCCCCCCCGCGATCAGTTCACCAGTGGGCAGGACCGCGAGGGTGAGGACGCTGCTATTGCTGTTCATTCCGGTCCCCAGTGGCGACCACGATGTGCCGTCCCATCGGGCAATACGATTGGCGGCTACGCCGCCCGCAGTGGTGAAGCTGCCCCCCGCGATCAAGTCACCGTTGGGAAGCACGGCGAGGGCTGCGACCCCACTGTTCATGCCCGTGCCCAGTGGCTCCCAGGAGATGCCGTTCCAGCGGGCGATGCGATTGACAGTCGTCCCGCCCGTGGCACCGAACTCACCTGCCGCGATCAAATCGCCGTTGGGAAGCACGGCAAGAGCAAGCACCGTGCTGCTCAGACCCGACCCCATCGCCGACCAAACCGAGCCATTCCAACGGGCAACGCGGCTGGCGGAGACCCCGCCCGCTGCCGTGAAGTTCCCGCCCGCGATCAGGTCGCCATTGGGAAGCACCACCACTGCGTTGACATCGCTACTCAATCCCGTCCCGAGCGCCGACCACGAAGTGCCATTCCACCTGGCGATCCGATTGGCAGTGGCTCCGCCAGCAGTTGTGAAAAGCCCCGCAGCGATCAGATCGCCTTGAGGAAGGACAGTCAGGACGGTCACATTGCTGTTGATTCCCGTCCCCACTGGGGCCCAGCCAGTCCCGGTCCACCGGCCGATGAGTCGAGTCGTCTCCGCGCCTGCACGCGGGATCCGGAAGTTGCCACCCGCGATCAACTCGCCATTGGGAAGCACGCGAAGGGACTGAACGCTGCCGTTCATGGCCGGCCCCAGCGCCGACCAGGATGCACCATCCCAACGGGAGATGTTGTTGAGTCTCACCCCGCTCGCGGTTGCGATGGCTCCCGCCACGATCAGGTCACCACCCGGAAGCACGCCAAGTGCGCGGACTGACGAAGCACCGCCATCCCCAAGCCCGTTTCCCAGCGGCAACCACGATGTCCCATTCCACCGGGCGATGTAACTGGCAACGTTCGCTGCTGTGAAGTCGCCTCCCGCAATCAGGTCGCCGTTGGGAAGCGCGACCAGTGAGAAAATGGTGCGACCGATATCCCGCAGTCCGGGTGCCATCGCCGACCATGTCGTCCCGTTCCACTGGGAGATGGTGCTCGCCACACCCCCGGTCGAAAACTCGCCCCCTGCGATCACGTTGCCATTGGCAAGCATACCCAGTGAGTAGATGAGGGCTGCACCAGTACCCATCGCCGACCATGTCGTCCCGTTCCATCGGGCAACGCTCCGGGCCGGCACGCCTCCCGCGGCGGTGAAGCGGCCACCCGCGATCAGGTCGCCATTGGGATGCACAACGAGCGCGTTGACGAGGGCAGGCGTACTGTCGGTCAGTCCCGTTCCCAACGCCGACCATGTCGTCCCGTTCCATCGAGCGATCCGGCTCGCCGCCTCGCCGCCCGCAGTGGTGAATTCGCCACCCACAATCAGATCACCATTGGGAAGGACCGCCATGGCCCACACAATGCCATTGACCCCCGACCCAAGAGCGGACCACGATGTGCCGTCCCACCGCGCAACGCGGCTTACCGCCACCCCACCCGCTGTCGTGATCTCGCCACCCACGATCACATCGCCGTTGGGCAGCGCGGCTGTTGCCCTGACAGCGCCGATCACCCCAGCACCAAGCGCCGACCACGATGTGCCGTTCCACCGGGCAACGCCGCTTGCCGGCACCACTCCGGCGGTCGAGAAAAACCCACCCACGATCACATCGCCGTTCGGCAGCACGGTCATGGCGGTGACGCTACCGCCCACCCCCGGTGTCACCCCTCCAATCGGATTGACACTGACCGGACACTGCGCGAACCCAATCGTCGCCAGACTCGCCACCACGCTCAGCACCAGCATCCACCACCTGCTCATGACATCCTCCCTGTGGGATTCAACTCCCGCGCGGAAACGGCGACCGTCGCTGCAGTGCCCGCGGCGAACGCCGCCGGAACTTGCTGCGTCTTCAGTTGACGATCTTAACCGACAGCCAGACCTTGCATACTGCCTTTCGCGGGCACTGTCCCTGATTTCACGCAGGCTTATGAGACGTTGCGAGCCGCGGCGTGCGCAACAACCGCGATGCCTTGCTCCGCGCAACCGGTGCCGAGCCATCATCAGAGTGGCCGGGGAGCTGGCTCAGGCCTTGGGGTCTCGCTCACTGCGACGAAAACCCGAGGAACTTCCCTGTGAGTGATTTCGCCAGCGTCAGTTCTCGCATGCTCTCATCCAGTTCCCGATCCTCCACCACCGCTTCACCCTTGTCGAGAATCGCGAGCAGCGCGGCTCTGCGAAGAAGCTCTCTGATGAACGCCGCGCTCGCCCCCTTGGTTCGCTCCACCCACGGAGTCACCGACGCCACCCGGAGCGTCAGGCCTTTCGCGTAGAGCTCGATCAGTCGCTGGCGGCAGGCCGCATCGGGGAGCGGGACCTCGATTGCTTGATCGATGCGGCCCGGCCTCGCTGCCAGTGCAGGTTCGAGTGCCTCGGGGCGGTTGGTCGTGAGGATGAAGAGCACATCCGCATCTTCGTTCAGACCGTCCATCTGATTCAGCATCTCAAAGAGCAAGGGCATTGAACACTCGCTCTGCCGTTCGCGGTGCTCCGCCACCAGATCAACATCTTCCATGATGACGGTCGCGGGCTGCAGACGCCGCGCAAACTCGCACACACTCGCGAGCGAGCCATGCGAAAGGCCCGCCGTCAGCAGCACGGTGCGGCCACTCATCCGTGCAGCAAGATACATCGCAGAAAGCGTCTTGCCGGTCCCAGGGGGACCATACAACAGCACGCCGCGTTTGAGGTGGCGTCCCGCAGCCGCGAGCACCGCCGATTTGTCCGCAAACGCAATGGTCTGCCGCTCGATACGAGCCAGAGTCTCTTCATTGAGGATCAGGTCCTCACGGAGGATGCGGGGGATCGGGTGAAATCGCACCGAAGTCCCTCGATAGGGCGACGACGTCACGACCAACGAATGCCCCCGATAGACATCCCGATCGTGCATGCGCCGCCGAAACTCCCGCAGCACCAGTTCGGCGTGCTCTCGCTCTCCTGCAAGCACCTGGACCGCTGCCGCATGCTTGTGCCTCTGCTCGTCCGGTCCCTCGACCAGCAGCATGACCGGCCTCGCCCCACCAATCAGCACCAGCCCCATCGAAAGACACCCGATCGTCTCCCCGCCGGGAAGCAGAAACGTGCGGTAGATCGCGGACGCCTCCTTCACATCGCCTTCATCGTTGAAGATGTCTGCAATCCGTGGCGACGAATACTGAAACTGAGCCGACCCCAGCCCCAGAACCTCCACAGCATCCCCGCGCTCCCTCGCGGCCTGCATCATCTCTTCGAGCGCACGCTGCATACTCGGATGCTCGTACCCTTCCGCCTCATACGAGAGCACAGGGAACTGCGCCACACCCTCGCCCATGAACGCCCTGAGCTTCTCGGCCAGAAGCGACTTCTTCGGCGGCGCGGCAGCCACAACCGAATCCATGAAACTGCGGAACGTCTCTGCGAACGCCTGAATGTTCTCCATGCTTCACCCTCATCAGAATCCCACCCCGGTGCGAGTCCTGCTTCACTCTTCATGAGCCAGCCAGCCGCATGGTAGTCGCTTTTGGTCCACCCCACGGTCGATGCCGGCATTTATCAATCAAAGCACCAGAACCAGAGTACCGCACGCGATCCGACCCCACACCTCCGCGGCATCAACGCGCCCCTTTCAGGGGCGGGATTCTGTGCACTCACTACCGGCAGCTGCGCAGCGAAGCGCTGCTTGCAGCCGGCTTCTGAACGCGGTGCCTACGGCACCAGAAACAGGCACACCACACACGAATGCCACATCCAACACCCTGTTAGGGAGCGACGATTCCCTCGGGGACACGCGCGACCGTGGCATGCCCCGCATCACCAACGCACCCCCACACACACCGGCCCCGACCACCCCCGCCCCCCACTCCCATGCCCGCCCACGAGTTCCCCAAACTCCGCCCGCATCCGGCGAAATCTCTCGCCGCGGCTGTGGCCACACACAGTGGCGAGGAGCCGCCATGGGCTGAAATCGCGGCGACGAGCAACTACACCTTTCTGCGGGGCGGAAGTCATCCTGAAGAACTCGTCGAACGAGCCGCGGCATTGGGGTACAAGGCCATCGGCGTCTGCGACACCAACACGCTCGCTGGCATCATCCGCTCCCACGTCGCGGCGAAGCAATACGGCATTTCGCTCATGGTGGGATCTCGCATCGCATGCCGCGGCACCGCTGCATCACTGCCGGATGAACCCGTGCCAGATGTGCTCCTCTACCCGGCCACCATGGGCGCGTATCGGCATCTGTGTCGCCTGCTCACACTGGGCAAGCGTCGTGCGCCCAAGGGAGAGTGTCATCTGTGGCTGGAGGATCTGCGGGAGATGCATGAGGAGATGCACGCGGTGATTCTGCCGCGGCGTGAGGCGTTTGTCGATGCGTGCTCCCACGAACAACTCGTGCAGTACGCGGGGGTCATCGCCGGCTACTTTGGAACTCGCTGCAGGCTCGCCGCGGCATTGCATTCGCACGCCGATGATTCCATCATGCTCTCCATGCGGCGAGCACTCGCCCGCACGCTTGGCATCAGCCTCATCGCCACCAACGATGTGCTCTACCACGATCCGTCACGCCGCATGCTGCAGGATGTGCTCTCGTGCATCCGCAACAAGTGTTCCATCGAGGAAGCCGGGTTTGCACTGCATGCCAACAGCGAGCGGCATCTCAAGACGCCGCGTGACATGCACCGGCTCTTTGCCTCCTGCCCCGAAGCACTCGAAGCCACCGTGGCACTCGCCGATGCACTCAAGGACTTCTCGCTCGATCAGCTCCGCTATGAGTATCCCGACGAAGTGGTGCCCGAGGGTCGCACGCCGATGGAGCACCTGCGTGATGTGACTTGGCAGGGGGCACTCCAGCGGTATGCCCGTGGTGTTGATCCGAAGGATGTGCCGCACCCGCCGGATCTTGTCCCACCGGAAGTCTGCCGCCAGATCGAGCATGAGCTCGCGCTCATCGGCGAGCTCGACTACGCACGCTACTTCCTGACGGTGCATGATCTGGTGGTCTTTGCACGCTCTCGGGGCATTCTCTGTCAGGGCCGCGGCGCCGCGGCGAACTCCGCCGTCTGTTTCTGCCTTGGCGTCACGGCCGTTGATCCCGCCCGGGTCAGCGTGCTCTTTGAGCGGTTTGTGAGCCGCGAACGCAATGAGCCGCCTGATATTGACATCGACTTCGAGCACGAACGGCGCGAGGAAGTCATTCAGTACATCTACGCCAAGTACGGACGCGAGCGTGCGGCCCTCACGGGCGTGGTGATCTCCTATCGCCGCCGCAGCGCGGTGCGTGATGTGGGCAAGGCTTTGGGGCTCTCGCTCGATCTGGTCGACCGGCTCGCGAAGGACATCGAATGGTGGGATGAAGGCGCCCTCAAGCCCGCGAGCGTTCGCAAGTTCGGCCTCAACCCCTCGGACCCGACACTGAAACATCTCGCGCGGCTCGTGGCCGAGATCCTCAGCTTTCCCAGGCATCTCTCCCAGCACCCGGGCGGCTTCGTCATCACACGCACGCCCTTGTGCGAACTTGTCCCCATCGAGAACGCATCGATGCCCGACCGAACGGTGATCGAGTGGGACAAGGATGATGTGGATGCCGCGGGCATGCTCAAGGTGGATGTGCTTGGCCTTGGCATGCTCAGTTGCGTGCGCAAGTGTCTGCAGATGGTGCGACCCCCGGGCATGACGTGCCCGGATATGGCGGTGCTGCCCGCAGAAGATCCGGCGGTGTACGACATGATCTGCAACGCCGACACCGTGGGCGTGTTCCAGATTGAGAGCCGGGCGCAGATGTCGATGCTGCCGCGGCTTCGGCCACGGAACTATTACGACCTGGTGATCGAGGTGGCGATCGTGCGGCCCGGTCCGATTCAGGGCGATATGGTGCACCCGTATCTGCGCCGCAGAAACGGCGAGGAGCCGGTGATCTTTCCCGATGAGAAGGTGCGAGAAGTGCTGGGACGCACGCTGGGCATCCCGCTCTTTCAGGAGCAGTGCATGGCGCTGGCCGTGGCGTGCGCAGGGTTCACGCCCGGCGAGGCCGACCAGTTGCGGCGAGCGATGGCGGCATGGAAACGCAAGGGGGATGTGATCTTCCGCTTCGGGAAGAAGATCATCGAAGGCATGACCGCACGCGGCTATGACCCCAGGTTCGCACAGCAGGTCTTTGATCAGATCAAGGGCTTCAGCGAGTATGGATTCCCCGAATCGCATGCGGCGAGCTTTGCACACATCGTGTATGCGTCGGCGTATCTGAAGAAGTATCACCCTGCAGCGTTCGCAGCGGCACTCATCAACAGCCAGCCCATGGGCTTTTATGCGCCCGCGCAGATCATCCGCGATGCACAGGTGCACGGCGTGACGGTGCGACCGGTGGATGTCGCCCGCAGCGACTGGGACTGCACGCTCGAGCCTGATGCGAGCTCCGCGGGCGGTGTGGCGCTTCGCATGGGGATGCGGATGGTGCGGGGGCTGCGCGAGGAGCAAGCCAGGAAGATCGGCGATTCGATCGGGGCACGGGGCGTGCCGCGGACGATCAAGGATTTATGGCGGCGTTCCGATGTGCTGGTGGCGAGTCTGCGGAGCCTCGCCGCGGCGGATGCATTCGGTTCGATGGGCCTCACACGTCAGCAAGCCCAGTGGAAACTGCGTTCGTTGCGGGATGAATCGCTGCCGCTGTTTGACGGGCTGGAGGCGAGCCAGGCACCAACGCTGCCGCGGCTACCGGGGATTGGTGCGGAAGTGAACGTGGTGCGCGACTATGCCTCGATCGGTCTTTCGCTCAAGGCACACCCGGTGTCGTTCCTGCGTGAGCAGCTGGCGCAGAAGGGTGTTTCGATCTGCTCGTACCTGGTGACAGCACCGACGAAGTCGAAGATCGCGGTGGCGGGCATCGTGCTGGTGCGGCAGCGGCCGGGCACGGCCAAGGGCGTGACGTTCGTGACGCTCGAGGATGAGAGCGGCATTGCGAACCTGATCGTTCGACCCAAGGTGTATGAGAAGTATCGGCGAGCAGCGCGGCACGGGGTGATCGTGCTGGCTCACGGGCGCGTGGAGCGACAGGGTCAGGTGGTGCACGTGCTGGTGACGCGGCTTCAAGCACTCGATGGCGACATGACGAGCCTGGTGACCCAGCAACGGAACTTCCACTGATGTGTCTTCATCTGGCACGTAGGAGCCGCTTTGGGCATCTGGCACGTAGGAGCCGCTCTGGGCATCTGGCACGTAGGAGCCGCTTTGGGCTCCTGCGTGCTTCACACCCGGAGCGTGGAGCGAAGGGTCTTCGCGCATACGGACGCACTTGGACGGAGCCTACGGATAGCGCTCATGGTGGGAAGCACGCAGCTGCGTCCCAAAGCGGCCGCAGCTACGTGCCAGATGGAACCTGCACCAATCCCGTACCAACTCTCTTGCTTCACCCTCGCTCTACACTCCCGCATGGCCAGTTACCAACGTCACCTCATCTCCTCCGGCTCCACCTTCGAGGCACAGATCGGTTACTCGCGAGCCGTCGTCGCCGGCGACTGGATCATGGTCTCGGGCACCACAGGGTTTGACTACTCGAACATGACGATTTCCGATGATCTCGAAGCGCAGACCGAACAGTGCTTCAGGAACATCAACGCGGCACTCGAGCAGGCAGGCTCCTCGCTGGGTGACATCGTTCGCGTTCACTACATCCTCCCCGATGCATCCACCTTCCCAGCGTGCTGGCCGGTGCTACGCAAGTACCTGGGCAACATTCGCCCCGCGGCGACCATGTTCGAAGCCCGGCTCGCCGATCCTCGCATGAAGATCGAGATCGAAGTCACCGCCCTCCGCGGCTCGGCGACAGCAGCCCCATGAGCATTCGCCGATGCCAATCAACCGCACACTGGAGCGAGCCTTGGATGCGTCAGTTGGCACGCGGCGATAACACGCCACGAGCAACCTGCCCCAAAGCCTCTTCCAGAAGTTGGTAGGCCAAGCCCTGGCGTCCCCAGGTCTGGGGCTCGGCGAAACTCGAGATGTTGCAGAGCAGAATCACGCTGATGGCCTTGTCCGGCGCAATCAGGTTCACCACGTTGTATCCTGCGATTGCACCGTGGCGTTCGACGACGCGGACGGATCCGTGCCCGGGAACTTCGAGCGTGTAGACCCAGCAACCGAATGCCGCGGATCCGGACTGGGGCGACGACTCAAGCATGACCTCGCGCGACGTGCGATCAAGCAGCACATCGTTCATGAGTGCATGGTTGAACGCGAGCAGATCTTCTGCCGTCGAATACGCGGCACCAGCCCCTCCGTAGTTGGCAAGTTCCTGATGGGGCGGGAATCTTGCCGGCACCTGCGGGCCAGCATCAAGGTCATAGCTTGGCGGCAACATCGCAATGACCCGGCGGTCGGTGATCAGGCCCGAGCTGCGCATTCCAGCAGGCGTGAAGATCTCCTGGGCAAGCACATCTTCAAGCGACTTGCCATGGACCGCGGCGAGCATCGCCCCAAGCAGCACATAGTCCGTGTTGTTGTACTCAAAGCGTCAACCAGACTCCGCGGCCAGATCGCATTCACCCAGCATCTTTGCCATCGCGATTGCATCACTCGGAAGATCGGTGCGTGCGTAGAAACCGGGAATGATGGCATCGGGTTGCGGGAGGCCGCTTCGATGCTGCAGGAGATGCCGCGGCGTGATGGTGGCCGCCCAGGAGCGATTCAGGAATGCCAAGTGCCGCGCAACAGGTTCATCGAAACTCAGCTTCCCTGCCTGCACGAGGCGCATGATGGCAACCGCGACGAACTGCTTCGTCACCGAGGCGACGGGCATCGGCTCATTGAAGCGGTGTGGCACGGAAAACGTGCGATCGGCCAGCCCCACCGCTGACGCTGCGACTGTCATGCCATCAGCTTCGACGAGTGCGACGCCATCGAATCGGCCCGCACGATGCTCGGCATCGATCGTCTTCACCATTGCGTCGGATTCGAATCGGATGCCGC
>JBILUL010000230.1:0-6166 GCA_044371005.1 Phycisphaerales bacterium
GAGGATGAAGAGGATCACGCCGATGTGATGGCCGAATCGCTGCGCAAGTTCAACCACGTCTGCACGGTGGTTGGCTCGGTCGCCGCGGAGACGGTGCTGCTTCGCCACCAGAACGACCGGCTCAAGGCTGAACTCGAGCAGGCGGGCTTCGAGGGAATCGTGGCGCAGTCCGAGCCGATGCGCAAGGTGCTGCGGACGACCCGCACGATTGCGCCCTCGAACATTCCGGTGCTCATCACGGGAGAGAGCGGGACGGGCAAGGAACTGATTGCACAGTCGGTCCACCGCAACTCGCGGCGTGGCCAGCAGCGCTATGTGACCTTCAACTGTGCCGGCCAGAGTGAGTCGCTCCTTGAAGACCAGCTCTTTGGCCACGTGCGTGGTGCGTTCACCGGCGCGGACAAGGACCGTGCGGGCGTCTTTGAGTATGCCGATGGGGGCACGCTCTTCCTTGATGAGATCGGCGACATGCCGCTGACGATGCAGGCCAAGCTCCTTCGCGTGCTCGAAAGCGGCGAAGTGGTGCGGCTTGGCAGCAATGAGAAGCGTCATGCGGATGTCCGCTTCGTGAGCGCGACCAATCGTGATCTCAAGACGATGATCGCGGCAGGGACCTTCCGTGAAGATCTGTACTTCCGCATCAAGGGTGCGCACGTGCACCTGCCTGCGCTTCGCGAACGCCGCGAGGACATCCCGGCGCTCGTGCTGTTTGCGGTGGATCGCTTCGCTGCGCAGCTGCCGGTCACTATGCCCCGCGAGAACGGGGCCCTGAAAGGGCCCCGTTGGTATCCATCAACGGCACCATGCGACTCAATCCGCTGGTACCGTCCACCAATTCGCCGCTGGCAACACCGCAATCCACCGACTTGACTGGGGCTTCGCGCCCTCTTCCCCACTCAAAGTCGATGCATCCACAAACAACAACACCGATTCAGGCCCGTGCCTGAATCGGTGTCGTGTGTGTTGGTCAATTCAGAGAGTCGCCAATCGTCCGATCAGCATCCCCCCGCTTCCCATGTCGGAAAGAAGACGTCGATATCCGTGCCATCGACACCGCCATCGCAGTTGACGTCTGCATCGAATTCGCCGGCTTCCCAGCGTTCGAAGAATGCGGAGACATCGCTTCCGTCAACACCGCCGTCGTCGTTGAAGTCAGCGGGGCACTTGGGCATGATGCTCACATGGAGTTCGCCGTCGCCGCTGGGGTTCGCCGCGGAGAAGAACCCGCCGACTCGGATGACCACCGATTGACCGGTCTCAAGCCTGAACGAAACCTGCGACTGCAGCGTGCCATCGAAATCGTCGTTGCAGGCAATCGAAGTGCCGGTCAGCGGACAGAGCATCGAGTACGCAGCGAGAACGGTATCGAACTGGCTTCCGGCCGTGTCGATCGTCACATCCGCCGTGCAGCCCGGGTTGGTCACCTGATACCACAGGTCCCGTGCCATCTCGCACACATCATCGGACCCGCTGGTCGTGGCCAGTCCGTTGTTGAACTGCGTCGTTCCCGCAGCAATCTCCCGCGGCGTAATGCACGCATCATTCGTCGGGGGTGCCAGATCAAGCTGCACACGGAAATCTCCCGTGCGCCCTTCAAACCCGGCCACGCGGATCAGATACGTCCGCCCCGCTTCCGCGGCGAAACTCACCAGTGAACTGCGGAAGTACGTTCCGCCAAGGCAGCTGGGCTCCGCCGTGTCGTCATTGCACTCAATCGTGTTGTCGCTCGAGCCGACGCAACCGCTGTGAATGCTGACCACGGTGTCGAACAGGCTCCCGCAGGTTGAAACGCGTGCGAAGCCATCACCAGGAGCCGTGAACTTGAACCAGACATCGGGCGCACCTTCCGAGGCGCCGCAGGGTGCGGTACCATCGACAGTGGCGAGATCGGTCGTGCCGTAGACGGGGGTTCCGGGCATTAGCTCCGCCGCGTTCTCGCATGCGTCATTCAGCGGCGGATCCATGAACACGCCGAAGACGTAGTTGCCCTTGGCCGCGCTGAAGCCCGCGATACGCACATGCAGCTGCATTCCCTTCGTCACCTCGAGCGTGACCGCCGAGTTGGCCGAGGGACCGAACTGGCACTGGTCTTCACCAGTTGCATCATCGCTGCACGCGATGGTGTTGGCGGGGGTGCCCGGACAGCCGGTGTGCACGCTCAGCACCGTATCGAACGCCGACCCGCACGTGTTCAGGTGAATGACACCGGTAGCGGGCGCGACCACCGTATACCAGACATCCTGACCGCTGATGGTGCAGGGGGCCTCGCCATCGGTGGTGGCCAGCGTGGTGGAACCCGCGTGGAGACCGGGGCCCACCACGGGTGCGCCCATGCATGCATCATTCGGGACCCCTGGCGTCACCACGAAGGCCGATGCCGAGTCCTGGACCGCACTTGCGTTGTTTGCAGGGTTGGTGTCCATGCTGAAATCGAGCACCACGCCGATGTAGTACTGACCATTGGGAGTGTTGGACGGCATCGAAAGCAACGGAAAGTTGACCTGGACGCTCGACATGGGCCCGAAGCCGTGCGTGAACTGCTGGGTCGATAGAAGCGTGTCGGAGTCATTGATCAGACGATCCCTCGACAGATAGACGCGGTACGTAAAGACACCGCTGCGGCTCCCATTGGTTGGATTGCAGACGGTCATGCTGCCCAGAAACGGCGCGCCGGCGGGAATCTGATCGAACCTGCCATCATGGGTCAGTCTGACCGAGAGTGGCGTTGCATCGAACTCATTCCCGCGAGCGGTGGGGATGAAATGCGTGGCGATTGCATTGAACTCATTCTCGGTGAGCTTCGCGAAGTTGGCGAACAGGTTTCGATCTCCGTTGGAGGCTGCTCCGTGCACGAATCGTGAGCCACCCTGCTCGTAGTAAATCGGCCCTCCGCTCATGCCGCCCCAGGCGGTGGAGAAGCATCCCGGTGTCGTGTCGATGCGCAGCTGCTCACCGTGGCACGAGTCAATCGTGCCGCTCCAGCTGTACATTCTCGCACCTCTATGGTTTCCCTGATCGTCACACTGCTCGGCCGGATACCCCGCATAGTTGTACACTCGGGAGCGGATGGTGTCACACGAATACCCCCACGACACCCCGTACCAGCCAGTCAGCATGCCCACCGGCCGGTCGAGCGTCACGATGCCGATGTCGTAATCAAAGTCCTGATCCTCAATGAACCCGGTCGTTGCAGCGAGACTTGTCGCCTTCGCATACCCGCTCCTCTTCGCGTTGGTCGTCTCCAGAATCGGAGTCGTAACGACCGAGTCTTCCCACCCGGGAATCACATACACCTCCGCGGCATACGCAAACACAGGCCGCACTACGTTGTCGTTCCCCATCGCAGTCCGGTGCATGTAGAGGCAGTGCGCGGCGGTGAGCACCGTCCGAGCATCGATCATGCTCCCGCTGCAGGCGGACCAACCGCTGGTTCCATCCTGCGCCACAATTCGCATGAGCAGTTTGCAGTTCATGCGCCACGGTGCAAGATACGCGGCCGATACTGGGGTCATCATGCCAAACGACCGCTCCCCATAGCCACCCACATCGCCCATTTGCCCATCAACACCCACCGCACCATCGATCGCCCCGCCATCCGAGTTGGCACCGGGCCGCGGCGCGACCCAGCCTGGAACTTCGCTCAACTCACCGGTCGTCGTGTTGTACACACGCATCAGGTCACCGCGCACCGCCGACTTGAACCCACGCGGCGTCCCCACCATCGCCTCATCCATGGATCGCATCGTGGCCGGGTCAGGAAATGGCGCGACGCCCGCCGCGGCATTGACCTCGCCAGGCACGTACACGCCAGGCCCCGGCGCGATCTCCACGGCCTGAACCTCCGCCGCGACCGGGCTGGTGCTGGGCTGTGCCGCCGCACTTCCAGCCAGACCGAACACGCCCAATACCCCAATCGCCGCCCCGGTCGAAAGAACCCCACAGACACCTTCGGCATGCCATCGCATCGATGCGCTCGCTTTCGTAGTGAACACTCCACCCACCGGACCGCAGCCGAACACAACGGCGAACCTCTGACCCGGTCGGGCTCATGCGACACAACCCAGCCCCGCGGCTGGACATTTTCCAAGATTTGCAAGATTGTCATGCCCACACCAAGCTCGGTTCAATGGCACGCAGGAACCCTGCTTTGAGGGTTCCTGCGTGCTTCCTTCCTTGTGTGTGGATGAAGTCGCTCGCAAGACTGGTGGACGGATTACGCGATGGGTGGGAAGCACGCAGAATCGGCTCAGAGCAGCCGCTTCTACGTGCCAGATTGGAGAAGCAGCGGCTCCGAAATGGCACGTAGGAACCCTGCTCTGAGGGTTCCTGCGTGCTTCCTTCCCTGTGTGTGGATCAAGTCGCTCGCAAGACTGGTGGACGGATTACGCGATGGGTGTGAAGCACGCAGAATCGGCTCAGAGCCGCCGCTTCGAACTGGCACGTAGGAACTCTGCTTTGAGGGTTCCTGCGTGCTTCCTTCCCTGTGTGTGGATGAAGTCGCTCGCAAGACTGGTGGACGCATTACGCGATGGGTGTGAAGCACGCAGGAGCGGCTCAGAGCCGCCGCTTCGAACAGGCACGTAGGAACCCTGCTCTGAGGGTTCCTGCGTGCTTCCTTCCCTGTGTGTGGATGAAGTCGCTCGCAAGACTGGTGGACGGATTACGCGATGGGTGGGAAGCACGCAGAATCGGCTCAGAGCAGCCGCTTCTACGTGCCATAAAACATCGATTTCAGTTCATTTGGGCGCGCACCCACACCCGCGCCGCCGCATCAGCCGCCAGCACTCCCGCCAGCGTCGATACATCTCCCGCACGCACACCTTCAAGCGCCCCAGCCACCAGCTCGCCAATCCGCGTGAAACCGATGCGGCCCGCCATGAACGCGCTCACCGCCTCCTCATTCGCGGCATTGAACACCGCCCCACTCGTCCCACCCCGCTTCATCACCTCGCGCGCCATCGCCACGGCCGGGAACTTGCGTTCATCCACCGGCTCGAAGGTCAATTGCGACATCGCCGTCAGATCCAGTGTCTTGCCCGTGCCCGGCACTTCATGCGGGTAGAGCATCGCCGCGTGAATCGGGGTGCGCATATCGGGCGTTGCCAGCTGCGCCAGCGTACTGCAATCCGCATACTCCACAAACGCATGCACGATCGACTGTGGATGAATCACCGCATCGAGCCGTTCCGGCCCCACACCAAAGAGCCAGTGCGCTTCAATCAACTCCAGCGCCTTGTTCATCAGCGATGCGGAATCAATCGTCACCTTGTCGCCCATCGTCCAGGTCGGGTGCCGCCGCGCCTGCTCGAGCGTCGCCGCGGCCATCTGCTCGCGGGTCCACGTCCGGAACGGACCGCCACTGGCCGTGAGCGTGATCTTCCTCACATGCGCCGCCGCGGCAAAGGGTGGAGCCACATTGCCACACCGACCCATCAGACACTGCCACACACCGCAATGCTCGCTATCCACGGGCAACAGCCTGGTGCCACTGCGCACCGCAGCGGGAACCACCAGGTTCCCCGCCGCGACGAGCGTTTCCTTGTTCGCAAGCGCAATGTCACGCCCCAGTTCCGCCGCGGCGAGCGTCGCGGGTAACCCGGCTGCACCCACCATCGCCGCGAGCACCATGTCACACTCCACCTCACGCACCAGACGCAGCGCACTTTCTGCACCAGTGCGAAGATGCACACCACTGGGCGCTTCGACGGCCGTACCCATCGCCAGGTCGCGCACGCCATGCGCACACGCCTGCTCGAAGAGCAACCCATGATTCCGCCCCGCGGCGAGCCCCACCACCTCGAACGCCACCGGCGAACGCCCCTGCCTGTGCAGCGCGTTCACATGCGACACCACATCCAGTGCCTGGGTGCCGATGGATCCAGTGGACCCGAGGATGATGACCCGACGCGTGCTGCTCGCCATCGACAACACTTACTCGGCCTTGGGCCGCTTGTTCAACTCGCTGGCGGAAAGCTTGCGACGAATCGCACCATACAACGTCCGCGGCTTGGGCGCCGGTGCCGGCTGCGACGGCGCTGAACCGCCACTCTCAGCCCGAGGCTGCTGCGGTGCAGGCGCAGCGGCTTCGGCCCCCCCCCCCCCCCCCCCCCCCCCCCCCCCCCCCAAAACCCCCCCCCCCCCCCACCCCCCCAAACCCAAACCCCCC
>JBILUL010000008.1:0-66326 GCA_044371005.1 Phycisphaerales bacterium
AGGCGCAGCGGCTTCGCCACCACCCCCACCGCCACCACCACCGCCACCACCACCGCCACCACCACCGCCTCCACCACCGCCTCCACCATCACCCCGGCCACCGCGATCGCGACGATCCGAATCGCCCCGACCACCCTGGCCACCACGTCCATCGCCGCGACCACCGCCGCCACGACCGTCACGTCGACCGCCCTGGCGATCGCCGCCTTCGCGACGATCACCACGAGGCTGATCATTCCGGGGTTCGTTGCGGCCCTGACCATCACCACGCGGCTGATGCCGCGGCTGATGACCAACCTGCTGATCACGCGGCATCGGCGCCGGTGCCGCCTGCTCAACAGGCGCTCCACCCGCTTCTCCGCCACCTTCGCCAGCAGGCGAAGCAGCACCGTCTCCACCCTCACCGCCACCTTCGCCGCCACGACTGCCGCGGCCACGGCGACGACGACGACGCTTGCGACGACGACCGCCCTCGCCACCCTCGCCGCCTTCACCCGCCGGACCAGAACCTTCTCCAGCAGGACCATCGCCTTCGGGCCCATCGTTCCCCGCATCTTCACCATCCGCGGCACCATCGCCCGCGGCATGTTCGTCGCGAGGCTCAGAGGTGCCGCGATCCGCAGCCGGTTCACGTGGCGTTGCCGCCAGTGCCGGATCGATCTCATCGTCACCCCAGTTGCCACCCGCCGCAAGCGGAACAAAGCCACGCTCGCCTGCAACAGGAGCCCGCCGCGGCGCCGGTGCCGGACGATCGTCGCCCTCAATCACGGGCGCCTCACCATCCACACCATCCCCAGCGGGACCATCTTCAAATGATCCACCATCGTTCACGAAGCCATCAGAGCCGGGCTGACCACCATTGACCGGTGCGCCACCGTTCTCGCCGCCACGGCCGCGGCCACGACGACGCCGACGACGACGGCGACGACCGCCCTCGCCCTCTGCCTGCGGCAACGGCTGACCATCGGGTCCGAGTTCCGGAGCGCGAGGCGGAGCCTCAGGACGCGGACCTTCCGGCCGCGGCTGCTGAGCACCTTCGGCGCGACGTCCATCAGCGCGAGGTTCCTGACGCGGGCGTCCATCCTGGCGAGGCTGATCATCGCGGCGCTGCTGAGGCTGATCGCCTCGCCCGCCACCCTGACCGCCGCGCCCACCACCACCACCGCCGCCGTCTCGGCCGCCACGGCCTCCACGACCGCCACGCTTGCCCTTGGCCTGACCGCCCCGATCATTGCGGTTGGCCTTGTTGGAGCCACCGTCCATGCTGGGCCAGTCTTCATCAATGATGTCGCCCTCATCGATCTCGATGGGGTGCACATCCACTTCTTCCTTCACCGCATCATCCTCGGCGGCACCATCGGCCTCGAGGAGCTTGCGGCGCTCTTCATCATGATCGCCCGCCCAGTCATCGTCGTTGCCGCCCGCACGAGGCGCGACGACTTCGACAAGGTCCTTGGGCTTCTTGGGCTGCGGCAGGTTCGTGAGATCAATGTCCGCACCCTGATCGTCGTACGCGTAGAACGACACACGATCGACCGGGAGCGCCTCGCTGACGCGCACATCAACGTGCTTGCCGTAGTGACGCTCCATGCGTCCCAGGAACTGACGCTTGTGGCTGAGCAGATCGCCCGCCACTCGCGCCGACACCGCAAGCTCGATCTTGTGCACGCGCTGCACATCCAGCACCGCCGCCAGATCGCGCAGCGCATCGGCCGCCACGGAATCGGGCTTCTGCACCAACCCGCGTCCGCGACAGGTCGGACAGTCCGTGAAGTGCGTGCTCTCGTGGCTGGGACGCATGCGCTGACGCGTCATCTCCAGAATGCCAAACTCGGAGATCTGCAGCACCGTGGTCTTCGCCCGGTCGCGCTTCATGCGCTCCTTGAAGCGATTCTCGATGTCCTTGCGGTGCTCGATGCGCCGCATGTCGATGAGGTCGTTGATGACGATGCCGCCCATGTCACGAAGACGCAGCTGACGGCAGATCTCATCCACCGCCTCGATGTTCGTCTGGTACGCATTGGTCTCAGCATCGCGGCTCTCGCGGCTCTTGCCGCTGTTCACGTCGATGGCCACCAGTGCTTCAGTCTGATCAATCACCAGCCGCCCGCCACTGGGCAGAGGCACTTCACGTGCGTGAATGAGCGCGAGTTCGCGTTCGATGTTGAAGGCGTGGAAAATTGGGCTCTTGCCCGGATAGTGCATGAGCTTGGTCGTGCCGCGGGGCGCCACGATCTTCATGAACCGTGCCGCACGCTGCACGGCGACTTCATGATCGATGATCACTTCGCTGATCTCGTTGGTCAGCATGTCGCGCAGCGAACGCACGAGCAGATCGCTCTCGCTGTAGAGCATGCGGGGCTTGCCGCCCACGCTCTTGCGACGCTCCATGTCCTTCCAGAGTCGCTGGAGGTACGCAAGATCGCGCTTGAGGTCCGTCTTGGTCCGATCCATGCCCGCCGTGCGGAGAATGAACCCGAAACCCTCGGGCAGTTCGAGCTGATCGAGAATCTCGCGCATCTCGCGGCGCTGTTCTTCATCTTCCACCTTGCGGGAGACGCCCACCTTGTCCATGTAGGGCATCATCACCAGAAAGCGGCCGGGAATCGAGAGGTAGCTCGTGAGCGTCGGGCCCTTCGTGCCCACGCCTTCCTTGAGGACCTGCACGATCACTTCATCGCCGCGGCGGAGCGCCTGCTGAATCAGCGGGCGTTCGCGGCGGGGCGTCTTGAGGCCCACGCGCTCGGTGGTGTCGTCGCCTTCACCGGGGAAGTACCGCGGGTGAAGGTCGGTGATGTGGAGGAACCCGTTCTCGCCCACACCAAAATCGACAAATGCAGCCTGAATGGCCGGTTCGACATTGGCGACCTTGCCGACATAGATGTTCCCCACGCGGCTTGCGCTGGCGAACTTCTCGACATAGAGCTCTTCAAGGCGTCCGTCCTCGACGATTGCCACGCGGCACTCTTCGCCCGGGACGTAGTTGATCAACATCTGAGATTCTGGCATCTGATTCTGTCCTTCCGGCGTCGTTCACCATTGAACTCGCCCTCCGCGACCCGCCGCGTCCATGGAAATGGACGCGAAAACGCCGCGGCGCTGACAACGGTGCCGGACTGGAAGAACTCGGTCCTGCCCGCGCTCCGCACAGGCACAATGCCCAGCGAGCGCCACAGGCTGCGGGACTGCCTTGCCGTGGATCGTGAGTTCCAGGTTCATCCCGCTTTCGCAGGGACGAACACTCTTGGAATCACGCGGCAAACCGCCCGCGTGGTCGCGATGCCTGTTCGTCTGAACCCATTCATCCCGCACGGGCGTGACACGCCGAAACGCGCACCTGGCCGGGGAGAAGAGTTCAGCCGCGGCAACGCGGCCGAGTTTTTCCGGCGCCTGGCGGGCCGACTGCGGCCGATCCGATCACCCGTACACCGGGAACCGAATCGATCGCGGGCAACATCGCCGCACCGATGGTCTCTTTCGCCCTGAGCCCTTCCTCCCGTGGAACACCCACAGGCAAAGTCACCCAAGGCAAACATTCGAAACAAACCCGTCATGCCGCGGCGAAGCGACCTGCGAGACCTCAAAGGGTAGCCCCCTGCCACCCTTCCATATATCGGTCGTTCACCCATCCCCACACTACCGTTCCGATACCAAACATCCAGCTCGATTGACATCAAGTGCCAGAGAAAACACTTGTATTCAAGGCCTTGGCGGACGGATTCTGGAGTCGCTGACTGTCTGCAGGGCAGTGGCGGAGGTGCTGCTACTGTGCGGTCCCAATGCGCGAAGTCTTCTGGATCAGGCACGCCCAAAGCACCGCCAACGCTGGCGGTCGCACCGATACCACCCAGGCCATCGTGCTCTCCCCCACCGGCGAGGAGCAGGCTCGTGAGTTCGCACGCCATTGGTCGGTCCGCCCGGGCATGATCGTGGTCTCGCCTTATGTGCGAACCCACCAGACAGCGATCCACATCAAGCGCAAGTTTGAAGGCGTGCCGGTCGAGGAATGGCCGGTCCACGAGTTCACCTACCTCTCGCGCGCGATGGGCAGCGGCACGACCGCGATGGAACGCATGAAGCTGGCGGTTCCATACTGGGAGGCGATGGATCCATTTGCGAATCTTGGAGAGGGGAGCGAGAGCTACGCGGAGTTCCACACGCGCATCGCCGCGGCGATGGCGCGGGCCACCTCCTTCAGGGGCGTTGGCCCCCTGATGATCTTCTGCCACAACCGTGTGCTCTGCCAGTTGATCCAGATGGTCACCAACCCGCCACAGGATGTACACGAGGGCATGCGCCGCATGCACGGCATGTGCACCGTCGGCAGATTTGAAATCCCCAACTGCGGCGTTCTGCGCATGACCGTGGATGATCAGGATCGCCTCACCGTCGGACGCATGCCCGTCGTCCCGCCGGTTTCACACTAAGCGCACCAACGCCCCCATCGCCGGCTGTCCAACGAGGGGGCGTCAGTGTCGCCCAACCCACTCCCCAACTCCCGCCCAACCTGCACCCAGCACTTGAGTCTCTCTCACTCCAGCAGGGTCTTTCAGGCACTGCGTTCAATAGGCAGACCGATCATGCTGCCATACTCCGTCCAGCTTCCGTCGTAGTTGCGCACATCGCGGAACCCCAGCACGTGCCGGAGCACGAACCACGTATGGCTGCTGCGCTCGCCGATGCGGCAGTAGGCGATGGTCGGCACGGATGGATTGAGCCCACGCGCCTTGACATACAACTCGCGCAGTTCCGAAGCCGACTTGAACGTTCCATCAGCATTCACCGAGGAACTCCACGGAACACTCACCGCTCCGGGGATGTGGCCGGCACGCTGCGCGGTCTCAGTCATGCCGGGCGGGGCGACGATCTTCCCCGAGTACTCATCGGGCGATCGCACATCCACAAGCTGCCCCAGGTGATCGCCCGCGACCGCGTGGCGACTGGCCTCGAGCGTCTCGAGAATCCGCGCCCGCAGCAGGTGATTCGCCGGTCGTGCGCGGTAAGTCTCCGCCGCAAGCCGCGGCAGTTCATCCGTCACCGGCAGCGTGTCATCCGCCAGCCACTTTGCACGCCCACCATCGAGCAATCGGACATCCTGATGGCCGTACAGCTCCAGAAGCCAGAAGGCGTACGCCGCGAACCAGTTGCTGGCATCACCATAGAGCACGATGGTGTGATGCTGATTCACTCCCAGTGAACCAAGCAGCTGTTCGAACTGCTCCTGGCCGATGATGTCGCGCCGCACCTGATCCTGCAGCTGCGTCGTCCAGTCCAGTCCGATCGCGCCGGGAATGTGCCCGGCCCGATACTGCTTTGGATCCACATCCACCTCGATGATGCGGATCGTCGGATCACCAAGACGAACCCGCAGCCACTGCGTGCTGACCAGAATCTCCCGGCCAGCATCCCGCTCCGAACCACTCAGTTCACCACTCATGAAAAACCTCCGCGGCAATGCCGCTCTGCCAACCCATTCACTCACCATGAACCTCACTCCATCGCGGCACGCACCGCGTCATCCACCATCTGTGTGTACTTGAACACATCATCACAGAACATCATCACCCCGCAGGCCACCGGCTCGTCGAGTGCCACGCGACACGCACCCTTCCAGATCAGGCCCGATGAAGGCCCGGCGCGGAGCCCTTCATGCCGCAGCAACTCCGCCGCGGCGGGTGCTGCCTCCTCGTGCGGCACTTCGACGATCCGGTGCAGCACCCGTTCATCAAACAACGCGCTCACCCCCAGCTCATCTCGGTGACGCACACCCGGCACGCTGTGCCCTTTGCTGGGCGTTACCGCGATGATCTTCACATCAGGGTTCTGTCGATGGAGGAACCGAGCCAGTCCCATCGCAGTGCCCGCGGTGCCCAGCGCGGTGAATACGTGCGTCACGCGCCCGTCCGTCTGCTCCCAGATTTCCGGCCCCGTGGTCTCTTCGTGAGCCCGCACATTGATTTCGTTCTCGTACTGATTGGGCATGACGTACCGGCCAGGCTGCGCTCTGGCGTACGTGCGTGCCAGACCGATGGCGCCGTCCTGCGTTCCCGGAAGCGGGCACGAGGCATCGGTCGTGACGTCAACCTCGGCGCCGGCGATGCGCAGCAGCGCACGCTTTGATTCGGGCACACGCGAAGGCACCACCGCACGCATCGAGTAGCCTTTGAAGGAAGCCAGTGCCGCGAGCGAGACTCCGGTATTGCCGCTCGTGGGCTCGACGATGCCGCGGCCGGGCCTTGAGGGCCCAAGCTCGCCGCGTGATTCGAGGTCGCTGATCATCGCCAACGCCGCACGATCCTTGATTGATCCGAAGGGATTCATCCATTCGAGCTTTGCCCATAACGCACTGCCAGGAGTGGCACACGCACGAAGACGCACAAGCGGCGTGGGGTTATCAACGCCGGGGAACATCTCCAGAATACTGTCGTAGACGCGGGTTCCTGCGTTGCCCGCACGCGTGCGCATGCCACTCATGGCAGTGACTCTCAAGCCGCTCTCAGGCCCACCGGCGCACTGATGCACAGCACGCGGCAGCCCAGAAAGACAGCAACTTCAAACGTCATCAGAAGGAACCTGCCACCAGCCCCGATGCCAGCCCCACTTCACTCGCTCAGCGCGACGCCGAACCAGGAACAAGATCGCCAGCAGGAACGCTGCAATTTCTTACACTCGGGTTGGATGGTGTTCCACGCGTGGCGCACTTGGGCGCCCGGGGAAAGGAATGGCCACTGTTCAACAACAGCAGCAGCCGCGTTTGACGCAGCAGAGGCAGCAGCAACATGTATGTTTGCGGGCCATTGGTGAGAGATTCTTGCGGACCGCAGGCGCAAGTCAAGGCGCATGATGCAACTGATCACAATTGCCTTTCGCGGTGACGGATAACCACTCAAGGTAATTCGCGCACATTCGCAACACGAGTTCTCGTCGCCACCGATGCATTCAGTCGGCAAAAGCCACAGCCACCTCTCAGGCAGGCTCAACTCTCCGCACTGGCCCGCTCGTACTCCTTGTACTCACGCCAGATCTTGATCGTTGAATAGAGCATCCACAGCATCACGAGGATGAACGGAATCGTCATCCACGCGTTGTTGTCGCCCTTCACGCGCGACTCATTGGTCTCGCGGGGCATGTACTGGACGTCGAATGTCGCGCCCGGCACGAGCGTCTGCGCATGGTCCATCGACATCGCGACGGTATCCTTGCGCTCGCTCCCATCACGCAGCGGGAATGTGTACGTCACTTCCCAGCGGTACGTCGATCGCCCGCGGCTCTGGAGCACCTTCTTCTCCACCGCCGACACGACCGTTGCCGTGGAGTGCCTTCCATTGGCGAGATACATGAACTCGCTGTACGAGAAGTACCCCGACACCAGGAACAGGATGATGCCCAGAAGCCACAGCCGCAGCTTCATGCCATACGCTGAGTAGGAGCCGATGTACATGGGAGCAAGAATATCCCGCTCCCACGCCCCGCAACGTAACTCACGGATCAGGGGACAGAGCAATCGCACGATTACCCAAACCCCTACAACGATTCTCGATGCGCCAGCTGCCGAGCATGACGCGTGCGACATCAGCAGTCCGCAACAGGTGATCCACTGGAATCTGTCAGCACCAGATCGCGAACATTGGATTCACGAAGAGTCCGCTCTCTCTGCAGGTGGAACATGGGATCAGTGATTCATCTGATCCCGCCGACCGATGAAACCAGGCCAGAACCCTGACCACCTCACACTCCGTCAAGGTTGCTTGCTCTGCCTCTTGCTTTATCCTGTCCATCCTGTACATCCATGTTTCATGTCCTGATCGGAAATTGGAACATCGATGGACAGGATGGACAGGATGAGAGACACACAGCACTGACACGCCGGCGTGACGTGTGAGAGAGGGAGAGAGGGAGGCAGTGAGGGGGGTAGCGAGGGGGGGCCTGGAGAACGCGTTTGTTCTGCATCAGGGGGCCGGCGCATCCACCACCAGCGTCAGCGCACCACAGGGAATGATCAGCTTGCCATCGATCAGCGTGATGCCCGCCGGACGATCGCCCACACGAAGCCGCTGCACACCCACCAGCCGTGCCCCGGGTTGCTCGAAGCAGAAGATCCGCAGCATCGGTGCCTCTTCTTCGGTACTGAACGGATCAGACTCGATCGCATACACGACCGAAGCACCCGCCTCGGGCGGCTCCACCGCGGGCACCCCATCCAGTCCATCGGTGCCCACCAGCTCGCCGGCTTCATTCAGGATCGCAAGACCCTTGGCACTGGTGATGATCAGATTGGTGCCGTTCACCCGCGCTGACATCGGGAAGTTCACCCGTCCGTGCGTATCCGCCGCCGCGGCATCGAATCGGCCATTCGCCAGATCAAGCCGCCACACCTGTGATTCATTCGTCAGCACCATCGCTGCTGAACCAACCACCCACGCGCCCAGCGAGCTGCGTGCCGGTTCACCTGGGATCGACCAGGCCACCCCGCCGGTGGAGGGATCAAACTTGAGCATCCCCGCCGCCGCGCCCACCAGCACCTCGCCGCCGGGCAGACTCCGCAGCCACCGCGGGTGATCTCCAAGCTGCGTCGCGGTCAACTTCGCACCGACCTCACCATCATTCAGACGCTGCGACACCACCAGCGGCAGATACCGCCCCTCACCCTTGTTCAGATACGTCCCCGCCGTCAACAGATGTTCGCCACTCAGTTCCGCCTCGAACACACGCGTCACTTCCAGCATCTTCGACCAGAGCAACTTGCCGCTGGATGCATCGACGCACGCCGCGCCGCCGCGGCGCTGCACCACCACGATCCGGTCGGCATCGCATACCACGAGCATGTCATCAGGGCGCACCTGTCCATCCGTGGGCGTGTTGAACCGGTCACTCCCCTCACCTGCCAGCAGGGGCGGGAAGAGCAGCCCGATGTCCTGAGTCTTCCACTGCGTCGTTCCCACCTGCGTCCGCCCACCCACATTCGAGACGGATTCAAGCACGCCACCGGCGGTCGTAGGCCAGAAGAGCCACGTTGCCTGAGCCGTCGTCCGCACCACTGTCGGCCTCGCCTCATACCTGCGCGACCAGACCAGATGCAGCTGCCCATCAAGCGCATCGGTTGCCCAATAGCCAACCTGCCCCATCCCCTCGTGATACATCACGAGGCCCGCGCCGCTTCCGCCCGCAAGCCTGCGGCTGATCGGTCCAAGTGGCTCCCACGCCGCGAGCACCTGCGTGCTCCCCTCACACCGCGGACCAACCCGTGCCAGATCCGCCCGCTGCGCCAACACCTGCGCCAAGGCGTTGCTCAACTCCAGCGGCGTCGACGCACCCGTCACGCCGGCCATCGACACGGGAGTCTCAAAGGCCGCCGCGGGATAATCGCGGGCCAGCCGCACCAGCAGCCGGTACACCGGCTCCACATCATTCTTCAGCGTGCAGATGCCAACGAGCCGGCCCGCAAGCCGCCCCAGCACCGCGGCTTGATCCGGCCGCCCGATCGATGCCGACAACTCAGCCGCGGCGACGCCCGCGCCCAGAGCCGACCGAGCTCCCGCCGAGTCACCCAGGGCAATGCGCCGTTCACCGGCACGCGCCCACAGCGCCGCCGCGGCAGACGCCGCGGGATATCGCCGTGCCAGCCGCTCAAACTCCTCTGCCTTCCCATCCGCCGCGATCGCCGCGGCCTCACGAGTGCACTCTTCATCAAAGGCCGCGTAGATGCCAGGGCCCTGCGAGCCCAGCAGCGCAATCAATTTGGTCTTCGCCGCGTCGCCCGCGCGCTCAGCTCCCGATGGCAACCCGATTCCCGCGGCACTCTGTCCATCGCCCAGCGCCTGCGGCGGAACCATCACCTCCGACAGCGCCGCATCCAGCAGAATCGCCTGCAGCGATTCGACCGCATCCGGATAGCGCTTCTGCACCGTGCGCAACCACGCCCGCTCGAAGTGCCCGTTGGCAGTCTGAGCCGCGGATTCCGCCGAACGCATCAGACGTTCGACGATCTCGTCCAGCACCGCCAGATCTCTGACGGGCGGGCGATCGAAGACATCTGGCGTTTCGTCCGCTTCGAGCGCGCCCAGTGCGGCCCACTCGCGCCGACTCTTCGCCACGGTCTCGGCCAGGAGACCAAAGAGCCGGCTCCGCGCGGCCGACGCCGCGGCGGTATCGACGGTCGCATCAATCACCGCCAGCGCGGTATCACTCAACCCTGCGATCATCTCCGCCCGCCCGACTCTGCCCGCAAGATCGATGTACGTCAGCAGCGGCGCGGGATCCTTCGGTGATGCCTTGATGCGCTTGTCCAGAAGCACCTGCGCGTGCTTCCAATCAAGATAGGTGTGCAGACCCCGATCATCGGCAACCAGAAGATGTTCGCCGCCGCCTTCTTCGCGATCGGCAATCAGCACATTGCCCGACATCGATACCGGCCGCCGCACCGACGCGGCGGGATCCGCCGGATCAATCCGCGCAATCGCATCCGCCAGCGGCAGCAGCACCGCACCATCCGTCGTCACCGTCGCGCGCCCCACCACGTTCGGGCTCGCATACGAATCACTCAGCCGCACCGTGCCCTTTGCCAGCTCATCGAACTTCACAAACGCGATACGCCCCTCGCTCACCGCACCCAGATAGTCGCCCGCGCCGATCAGATACTGCGGCCGCGCCATCGCGCCACCGTCGCGCTCGTGGAGCAGCAGACCAGTCTTCACGTCAAGCTCGATGATGCGCCCGGGTGCATTGACCAGCTCGGGCTCCACCAGATACAACCGGTCGCCCCTCAGCAGCGGCACATGCATCGCAAAAGGTGCGGGCTCCTGTTCGGATCGCATCGAGAAGTCAAACGATGCACGCGTGGGCAGCAGCCTGACCCACCGGGGCCGGCCTGTCGCTGCCTCGAAGGCAGCGACGACACCCATGTCATCGGTGCGATAGACCACACCCCGGTCAGCGGTCATGCCTTCGGGGCGCGTCGTTGTCCGGCCCCAGGGATTCGTGCCGTAGCCGCCGACAAGCCGCGTCCATTTGACGGCACCCGTGTGCAGATCAAGCCCCACCAGATACAGACTCGTGATGCGCCGCAACTGGCCTGCACGACGAACCGCAGCGACGACGGTATCGCCATCGATCACGAGGTTGCCGCGGACCGCCACTGTTGAGTTGGTTTCCCGCCCGCCAAGGCGACGGCTCTCCAACAGCGTGATATCGGTGGACCAGAGCACATCGCCGGTGGTTGCATCCACCGCGTGTACACGCTGATCACCCGCGCGACCGCCATTGAACGCAATACCGCCCGCGAAAACCGCGATGCCCTGCGAGACCGTCACCGTTGATGGATCTTCGACGCTTGCGTTGCCGCCAGCGAGCCCCATCTGGAGCGGCGCATCGGTCGCGAACATCTCGGTCAGGCTCCGTCCCGTGGGCGAACAGACCCACAGAGGCGTGAGCGTGGATGCATCCCACGCGCACAGACGCATGCCATCGGTTGCGTAGACGCGTCCGCCTTCGATGGTCGGGAAGACCCAGGCGCCCCGGTCGTTCCCACCTCGGATGTCGAGCATCTCGCGGGCGAGTTCAGCGCGGGCTTCGTACGACTCTGGCTCGAAGCCGGCCGATTGCAGCGGATTCATCCCCGCGGCGTCGCCCCGAGGTTCCGGCCCTGCCTCCAGCGGCCCACGCCCGCGCACCTTGGCCAACGCCGGCACCTGCCGCTCGGGCAGCACTCCGGCATTCATCGATGCGGTTTTGGTCCATTCCGCAGCCATCGGTTCGACCGACCGCAGATAGGAAGCGAGCACCGTCGCCACCGCCGCGGCGTCACGTGCCTGCTGCTGCGTGCGCAGCGGGTGCTGCTCGAGTTGTTCGAGGACCATCCGTGCCGATTCGAATCGCGCGTGTTCGAGTTCCTCCTGCGCGATGCGCAACGCGGCTTCAAAGCCCGAGGGCGTGTAGAGCATGGTGCGCTCGATGCGCACCAGCTCGCCCGCGGCGAGCAGCGACGCGGCGACCGGCTCCTGGTCTGCGATGTACCGATCGCGCAAGGTCGCATCGGTGCGGAGCAACTCATGCACGGCATCGCGCACTGGGCGCAGGACATCGGAATCATCGGTTCGGGGGAGGAGCCGCTCGGCATCCTGATCAAGGACGCTCTGGAGGACGCGAACGGCTTCGCCGGTGTTGTTCGCGGCGTGGAGTTCGGTGACGCGCACGATGGCATCGCGTGCGGCGACGGAATCGTCGGGATAGACGCTGCGGACCTGTGCGGGTGCTGTGGCAACCCATGTCCCGGCCAATGCCGCGGCGGCGAGGGCGGCAGCGTGCCCGGGAATCACACGGCCAGCCGCGGCGACCATCGCGGCCAACAGCCCGCCCGCACGCCGGTGCGTGCTTCGGAGCTGACTTGCACTCCAGTGGTTCCGATTCCGCATGAAGATTGCTTCTTTCCGGCTTCGTTGACAGGCGAACCTGAGCTGGGCTTCTTAGCGCACGGCTGCGAGCCCAATGTGACTATCGGCCCTTTTCGAGAGCCTGTACAACCCGTACAGGCTGTGCGATCGTGACAATGAACGATAGACCGGGTATGAACGTGCTTGTGGGGCCATCGACTGTCCGATGGCCATTCCATGCACAGCCAGCTCGCAACCCTGGATGGACACACCGCTGCCCTCACGCATCAGGCTCCGCTTGGCCTGAGAACCGCTTCGGTGACCGCGGCGAGAAGCCTTTGGTTCGGCTCGCGGGAATGCCGCGTGGTGACGCTGCTGGTCGCGGTTGCCCTGATCTCCATCGCGGATCTTGCGATGACCCTCACCTATGCCACATCCGTGGGAATGATGGAAGTCAACCCGCTGGCACGCCTGGTGATGAGCTTTGACTCTCCCTGGCTGGTCGTGGCCTGGAAGCTGCTCACCGCCGGGTTCGGCATCACCGTGATTGCCTGGCTGAGGTCGCGAGGAATCGCCGAGATCGCGGCGTGGATCTCCTTTGCCGCCATGCTCCTGCTGCTGGTCCACTGGATCAACTTCAACACCCACATCGTGTCGTACACCGACGAACTGACCAGCCTCTATGGCTCCGATGCCTACTGCTGGGTGCAGATGACGGCGACGACGACGCCGTGAGTTGAGGTACCAATGTTCCCAAGTGCCTGAGTTCCGAAGTTCCTGCGTGCCGAAGGCACGAAGTTGAATAGCCGGCACGCGAGCGAGCGCTTCGCTCGCGAAGCTGCCGGTCACGAACGTTGCGAGACCCGGGCCCTGAAAGGGCCCTGTTGCCGTCAATCACCACCACACGGCTCAACTCAACCAAGTCCGTCGCCCCCAGCCGCATATCCTGAGTCTGCAAGCGGGCTCGGTGGAGAACCATGGCCAGGAAACCCCCTCAATCCAGACGAGTTGGACCGCGCGTTTCTCCCACGTGCAGTTGCCTTGTCCTCTGCGACGACGTGGTGATCAGCCACGCCTTGGACAAACACCAGCTGAGCGGGATTATCGGTGCCATGACGGTCCCATTCGTCCCCTCGCTGGCCCCGGCTGGCGTGGTCTACGTTCGGGTGTCTAACGTACCCAAGAGCCAGAAGATCACCGTTCGCCTGGTTCGTGCCGATGATGACCACGAGCCGTTATGGGCAATTGAGGCCGAGATCATCAACCGGAACACGCCACTGGACGTACATACTCTCGTTGCGAAGGTACCGGCGTTTGTCGTCGCTCGGACAGGTCGGCACGTGTTGGAAGCAATGTACGATGGGACGCCAATCGCATCGGTGCCGATCATGATTCAAGCCCAGTTTGATGCACCGCCTCCGGGGTGGTCGGGGGCAGGACCGCCGGAGGGGAACGCCCCATGAAGACGAACTCTCAAACACACTTGAATCAGGCGACGACGACGTCCTACGGCGGCGAGAACATCACGGATTTCCGCGTGACCAAAGCGACCGCCGCGTCGAACACCGGCCGTGCAACCAAACAGTCAGCCGCGTTGGCCAAAGCGAATGCATGGCTGCTCGCCAACAGCGCGAAAGTGGATGCCCACGCGAAGGCGAGCACGAAGCGACTGATCGGGCAAGACTCGGTGTGACGCGCGCTCCCTAACGACAAGTAGACTTCGCCCGTGCAGCTCCGCCAGGGCGAAATCTACTGGGTGAACGATTGTCCTCCCCTTCACGGGAGCATCGCAGCACCACACGCCGTCATCATCATCAACCCAACCAGTCAGCTCACAGATCCAGGGCACCCTGTGCACGGAATGGTCGTGAGTTCGTCAATCCCGCGGCCGGGCCCGGGCCACATCCTGATGCCCAACACCCGCACGCACAGTTCGTGCAGGACGGGATTTTCCAAACCATGCTGGGCCGTGACATCGTGGATTCTGCGAATCACGGACCGCTCCAAGCTTGGTGTTCGCAGTGGATATGTCGGTGGCAAGACGCTTGAGAAAGTCGTCCTGGCTTTCATTGATGTCGTGAACTGCGGGAAGATGCCGATGGAGCACCCACCACAGGCCGGGCCAGGCACATCCAATCGCGATTCATGACAACGCCGTCGATCCAGGCATATGAATAAAAGGTCACTCCCAACTTTGCGCTCCAAGCCCAGAATGGGCCAACTCGTCCCCTCCCCCAATATCAGAAATCCTGACGGATCCCCCCTCGACCCGCATCCCTGTTCTCCAACACGCCGCGGGCATTGGGCCTGCGCACGCCCGTCGCTTTCCTCTCCCAAGGCCTTTCCCATGACCTCCCACGATGATGTTCTTCGCGGCTCCTCCACCCTCACGCGGCGGCGGTTCGTCCAATCCACCCTCATCGCTGGCGCCGGGCTCGCCGCGTTGCCCGCCCTTTCTTTTGGCAACATCATGCGAACGGCCCCCAAGAAGATCCTCATCCTGGGCGGCACCGGCTTCCTGGGACCCGCCTGCGTCGACGCGGCATTGGCCAAGGGCCACACCGTCACCCTCTTCAACCGCGGCATCACCGAAAAGCGCAAAGGCGGCCTGTACCCGGACCTCGAAAAGCTCCAGGGCGACCGCGACCCCAAGAAGGGCGAAGGCCTCAAGGCCCTCGAAGGCCGCAAGTGGGACGCCGTCATCGACACCTCCGCCTACGTGCCCCGCATCGCCAAGGCCTCCGCTGAACTGCTGGCCCCCAACGTCGGCCACTACACGATGATCTCCTCGATCTCGGTCTACAAGGACAACAGCAAGGCCAACGCCGATGAGAGCGATGCCGTTGGAGTGATGGCCGACCCCACCATCGAAGAGATGGGTGCACAGTTCGAGAACTATGGGCCGCTCAAGGCGCTGTGCGAGCAGGCCGCGGAGAAGGCGATGCCTGGTCGCGTGGCCAATGTGCGCCCCGGCTACATCGTCGGCCCCGGCGACCCGACGCCGCGGTTCCCGTACTGGCCCGCGCGCATTGCCAAGGGCGGCACGGTGCTCGCGCCGGGCACTCCCAACGATCCCGTGCAGGTGATCGATGTGCGCGATCTGGGTGAGTGGATCATCCATCTGATCGAGCAGAACACCGTGGGTGTCTTCAATGCCACCGGCCCCAAGGGCGGTCTCAAGATGAACGACTTCCTCAACGGCATCAAGAAGGGTGTCGGCGGCGATGCCACCTTCGTCTACGCCGATGCGCAGACGCTTGAGAAGGCCCAGGTGGGTCTGCCCATCTGCATTCCGCCGGTGGGCGAGTATGCAGGGTTCCACAAGCGCAATGCGGAGAAGGCCTTCGGCGCGGGGCTCAAGTCGCGCGACATCTCCGTCATCGGCAAGGACACGCTCGACTGGCTCAATGGCCTCCCCGAAGACAAGCGCGCCAAGCTCACTGGTGCACTGCCGGCGGAGAAGGAAAAGGAAATCCTTGATTCGATGAAGTAATTGCGCTGGCCAAACAAGCTATCCAAACACCAGAGGCCCCGCCCACGATCGGTGAACACCAATCGTCCTGCGGGACCTTTGTGTTTTTCAGTGCGCTCATCATGCCCGGTGCATCGACATCACGATGTTCGAGTGCCACAGCACGCACATCTATCCGACTTGACTCTTTCCTCGTCTTGCATCCTGCCCATCCTGTCCATCCATGTTCCATCCCTGCTTGAAAACATGGATGGACAGGATAGACAGGATGAGAAGAGTGGCAGCGCGAGCGCCTTGATTGCACGGCGAGATCCATTGCATCGCGAGTTCGGTCTATCAACCGAAGGAGAAAGCTGTGTCTGCAACTGGGCGACTGTTCGCCACTTGCGTTCCGCTCCCGCCTCTGGCCTCGCACACCATGCGCTCAGCCCGCAAGGGCTGGAAGGAGGTAGCCTGGCGGTGAAGCACGGCTTTGCGTGCGCCACCCCAGGGTCGCGAGCATCATCGATCCCGCACGCCATCGGCGTGCCAGTAGCGTTCATTCCACGTGCGTGAATCGCAGGTGCGATCCACGACAACAGCACGCAGTCATGGCGCGCGCATCCTGCAAGGCTGCTCGTCAAATAGGGTTCTATGTGATTCCCACGATGACCTCTGTCGGGGTCGGTGGAATCACGCCATCGCATTCCGGCGGTGTCGTCGCAGAGCCGCCGACACCACCGGCTATGCTCGGTCGAGCCCTTGCGGGCTGGATCGGACATCCGCACGAACATCGCCCCGTGCGTCCGCAGCCCACTGCATCAGGACCTGCTCGCAACGCTCCGCGCTCATCGCTGGGACCGCGCCTGAGATCAGCACGATTCCCAGCACGTGATGAACGTTTCGATATCCTGGCCATCCACACCGCCATCGCGATTCACATCCGCGCAGTACGCGCCTTGCTCCCAGTCGATGAAGAAGGCCTCGATGTCGCTTCCATCCACGCCTCCATCGCTGTTGTAGTCGGCGATGAACTCCGGGCACCGCGGGAACTCGCCGACGTTCAGACGCGCGGCATTCGTCGCCACTGGCCCGCAGGCATTGGTCGCAACGGCGTAGTAGGTTCGCGCATCCGCCGGCGTGATGTCATGAATCGTGAGCATTCCAGTCGTCGCGCCCGAATAGTGGTCCGAATCCTCGAGGAGTTCGCCCTCCGAGAACCATTGCCACGAAACGCCCGGCGGATCACTGATCGCGTACGCATAGAACGTGACGGTGTCGCCTATCCGTGTATCCTGATCCTCGATGTGGCCCACCGTCGGCGGTATCACTCCCCCTTCGCCCGTTGCCGGGCCAGTCAGCACACTCTGACCACGCGGCCCCGTGGCACTGACCCAGTAGTAATAGGGCACCAGCGGCGTGACGAGCGTGTCGAGAAACACCGACGCCGTCTGAGTCGCCACCACCGTGGCAGTGGCCGGATCATTCACCGTCGAACGATACAGCGTGTAGCTCGATTGGCACGATGCGACCCAGGCCACACGGATGGCACTGCACATCGATCGATACGTCGCCGACACAGAAAGAGGCGGCTGCTGCACCGGATCCACCATGGCTGGCACGCCTCCGACCACCGGCCCATCACACGGCTGCCGATACACCTGCACCCAGTACCAGTACGCAGTGCCCGGCACGATCGTGTTGTCATAGAGCTCAAGGCCAAAGAACGAAGTCGGACTCACCTGCCTGAAGTTGACAAACTCCGGAGTCGTCGTCCGCCACACACGCGCCATGCACTGCGTACCGGTCGGAGTCGCATTCGCAGCCCATCGAACGCGGATACGACCATCACACATCGGCGTCGCCGATAGCGAGACCGGTGTGTACGGACTTCCCGGCGTGGCCCAACCCTGAGCAAAACCCGACAACGGGCTGACGCCACAAGCATTGACGGCCTTCACCCAGTACGACCGCACCTGATTCGAGAGCGGACGACTGTCAAGAAACCCCGGGCTGGCGGGCGTTCCGATCAACACCGCCGCACCGAAGTCCCCGGTGGATGGCCCCATCCACACTTCATACGAATCCGCACCCGACACCGCATTCCATTGCACCTGCACGGCACACGAGTTGGTCAACTGGCTCGCCTGCACACCAGTAGGTACCGGCGGTGCCTGCGTACAGGGCTGTGCGATCGCCGCGGCGACCAGAACAGTCTGCGCCAACATACCAAGAGAAGCCACCAGGGTGCAACGCATCACGAACCTCCGTTTCAAGGCGGGCTTCCCCGCTGCCATCGGCGTTGAACTGTAGGGAACCGCCCATTCCGGCACCCGGAGGCGTCAGCACGCCCAACCCGCAGCACCATCTGATGACGGTTCATGCCCCGATTCAACACATGGCGCCTGGAACTGGCCCGCACTGCACCCAACGCCGTACCCTTTCGCCAACTTTCAAAGGGAGATTGCACATGGAACTCGAAGTCTTCTGGAAACTCATCGATTCCGCACGCAAATCAAGCGGCGGCGACGGCGACGAACTCTGCTCACTGCTCCAGAGCAAACTCATCAAACGCGACCCCGCCGACATCGTCACCTTCAAGCACCATCTCGATACATTGATGGCCCGCGCATACACCTGGGACCTCTGGGCCGCGGCATACGTCATCAACGGCGGCTGCTCCGACGACGGCTTCGAGTACTTCCGCGCCTGGCTCATCTCACGCGGCAGCGACACCTTCGAAAAAGCCCTCGCCGACCCCGATTCGCTCGCCTCACTCCGCGGCCTCGAGCCCGATGAGTGCGAACTCGAAAGTCTCCTCTACGTCGCCGCGGAAGCCTACGAGGAAGCCGCGGAGAGCGAACTGCCCGAATCCAAGGTCAAACGCCCCTCCAAGCCCGCCGGCAAGCGCTGGAGCGAAGAAGGCGATGACCTTGCCAAGCGAGTTCCCAAGCTGTGGAAGAAGTTCGGCGAGGGTTGACGCGCTTCAGAAGCCCATCGTCCATCACCCCTGCGCGACCGCATCCCCAGCTCCCACCCCACACTCGCGGCGGGCCTTCGCCATCGTGTGTTTGCTCAGAAAGAAAGCACGCGGCGAGAACCAGACGTGCGTCAACGCCGGGTTGAGCATCCGCAGATGCTCCGCCGCGGCATCCTTCTGCCCCGATTTCCACAGGCTGTACGCAAACGTCGCTCGCACCCAGGGCGTATCCATCGTCGGGCGGAACGCGTTCGACCGGAACGCCTTGTCATGCGCTGCACGAAGCTCGCGGCCCACGCCCGGATCGCTCAGATACGCCCACACATCCTTCTCGCTGCCGCCCTCGCGCGCCTTCTCGCCGCCAGCCTCCAGATGCGCCAGCACCAACAGCACCCACAGCGGCGAACCCGGCCCGGCGCGATGAGCCGCGGCATTGGCAAACTCGAACATCTCCTTCGTGCTGCCAAACCACTTGCTCATCTTGCATTGCAGCATGATCGTGTGAGCCAACCGATGCGACGGCGCCAGCGCACACACCGCCGCGAACGTCTCTTCGATCGGCTGCACGCCCATCGGGAGCGTCTTGAGCGCCTGCATGCGCCACACCAGCGCTGTCGGATCATCGGGCGCCAATGCCGCGGCGTGCTCGAGCATCATCACCGCACCGCGCGACACTTCCATCACCTGCATCGGATTCTTGATCTTGAACCCGCTGCCCCGCGACTTCCACGCTTCAAGCACCGCCGCGATGCCCTTGGTCAGATGCAGTGCTGCACTCTCGGGTCGCTCAATCTCCCATTCCTCGAAGAACCCCTGATCGTTCTGCCATGTGGCGCACGCGTGCGCCACGAACGCGCGATCATCCGGATGCCGCTGCGCCTGGATGGCTTCCTCGGCGATGTGGTAGTCGCCTGATTGCAGCCGCTTTCGCACCGCGGCGGTGTACGCGTTGTCGTGTTCATCGACATTCCCCAGCGAGAATCCATCCCACCCGACGCGTGAAACGCCCACCCACTCCGCGCCCTGCGGCTTGGGTGCCACTCCCAGCGGAGCGGAGGATCGGGGGGCGATGGCCAACTTCGGACGCTTGCCCACGAGTCGCGGATCGATGGCTTCGCCCCACTCCAGCACTTGGACCAGGCCCCGGGGTGACAGGGACAGGTCATCGAGCAGCGTGTCGGAGATGTCGTTGTTCGCCGCGGCACTCTCTGACATCCACCCCAGCGAGAGCGTCGCCATCGACCCGCACTTGCACGCACCCAGCCAGGCGCGCAGCGTGCCCTTGCCGCCGCCGGGCGTGATGTCCAGCACCTCGCGCAGCGAGCGCCGGTCTGACATGCCCTTGAACTGCTCCCGGGGCGGGCTTGGCATCTCCACCCGCCAGCGGCTCTTCCTCGCCCACGTGCGGCACTGCGTGCAGAAGGGTCGCGAGGACTCGATTCCCGTGACTCCCCCGCCCGTAAGCAATACCAGAAGCGACTCGAGAGCCAGCACGATCCACCCCGTCGTCGTGCCCAGTTTCCATCGCCCGGGAATCATCGAGACCCCAGCCTCCCAGCGAGCGTGCCAGGCCGACCAGCCATCGGTGCCGGCGCGATGGCCCAGTGCCGCGAACCCGGCCCAGATCATCAGGATCGTCAGCGCGAGGCCCAGCGGCACTGCGAGACCGGGATGGCGCATGCGGCTCAGGCGCACCATCCAGATGATGATGAAGCCCTGGCAGAAGACCAGGATGATGGTGAGCAGGATGTTGGCCAATGCCGCGGGATTCGCGGCACACGCCCACGCATAGGCGTATCCCAGGATTGCCAGAGCCACCGCCGCGGCGGGGACCATGAAGACCGCTTCCCAGCCAGTCACACCAGGTCCGCGTTCACCGCCAGCCCGCTCATTCATAGTGCATACCTCCTGCGAATGGTCCGGCAGAGCATAGCCGGACTCTCTATGCGAACTCGCGCTCCCTCCCACCCCCACCTACCATCGCTCCGATCCCCCTCGGAGAACCCAAACGATGAACGCGCTTCGTACTGCCCTGCTCGCCCTTCCGCTGGCCGCCACGGCCGCTTCCGCCCAGGCTCCTGCACAGACCGTCGATGAACTCTGGCGCACCAACTGCCTCATGTGCCACCGCAGCGGCGAGGGCGGCGTGATGAACACGCCCACCCTGCTCACCGACGCGGCATTCGACCAGAAGCTCGACCGCCGCTTCTTCGATGCCATCAAGGCAGGCAAGCCCGGCACTCAGATGAAGTCCTTCGGCCACAAGCTCAACGATGAGCAGGCCTGGTCGCTGGTCAACTACATCCGCGAACTCCAGCTCAAGCACATCCGCAAGAACGGCGGCACCTGGGCCGCTCCCAAGCCCACCAAGGAAGGCGTCTACCAGACGCGCCTCGAATCCTTCACGATCGAGGACGTCGTCTCCTCCGACCTCTCCACCCCGTGGGCCATCGAGTTCCTTCCCGACGGCCGCGCCATCATCACCGAACGCACCGGCGCGGTGCGCCTGCTCGATAACGGCAAGCTCTCCGCACCCGTCTCCGGCATCCCGGCCGTCCACAGCCAGGGTCAGGGCGGCATGCTCGATGTCGGCCTCCACCCCGACTACGCCACCAACGGCTGGATCTACCTCTCATTCAGCGATCCACGCGGCGGCAAGGACGGCCGCACCGTCGCCTTCACCAAGGTCGTCCGCGGCAAGATCAAGGACAACGCGTGGACCGAACAGCAGACCATCTTCGCCGCGGAACCTGAGCACTATTCCGGCGGCGACATCCACTACGGCTGCCGCTTCGTCTTCCCACCCAAGGGCGCCGACGGCAAGCAGTACCTCTTCTTCGCCATCGGTGAACGAGGCCGCGGCGAACTCGCCCAGGACCTCAAGCGTCCCAACGGCAAGGTCTACCGCGTCCTCGATGACGGCGCCATCCCCACCGACAACCCCTTCGTCGATGAGGCCGATGCCTACAAGGCCATCTGGAGCTACGGCCACCGCAACCCCCAGGGCCTGGTGATGGACCAGAACGGCAATCTCTTCGATACCGAACACGGCCCACGCGGCGGCGACGAACTCAACCTCGTCACCAAGGGCGCCAACTACGGCTGGCCCACCATCTCCTACGGCATCAACTACAACGGCATGCCCAACAAGACGCCCTGGGTCGGCGAAGGTCAGAACTTCACCCAGCCCGTCGCCCGCTGGATGCCTTCAATCGCCGCGTGCGGTCTCACCGTCGCCAACGACAAGGCCTTCCCGCAGTGGAACAACGACCTCCTTGCCGGTGGCCTCGCCGGTGCGTGCGTCCACCGCATGCGAGTCCGCGATGGCCAACTCGTTGAGCGCGAAGAGATCTTCTGGGGACACGGCCGCGTGCGCGATGTCGTCTGCGGACCCGATGGCTTCATCTACATCGTCCTCAACGACCCGGACAAGATCGTGCGCCTGGTGCCGGTGAAGAAGTGAAGAGCCCATAAAGTGCCACCGATTCCCGGCTTGAAGAATCGGTGTCCCCGTTCTGGCCTTCTGAACCACTCCCGACCTTCCTCAGCCTGTCCCTCTCACGGCAGGGGTTCTTCCCACATGGGATCAATCTGCCCGCTGATCGACGCTGACCCATCAAAGAACCCCGTGTTCCACGCACGTTCCTGCGCATGAATCTTGGCGAGCCGATCGGTCACGTGCGCGGGCTGTCGCCAATCGATCATGCTCGCCGTGCGAGTCGGCGGAGGTGCCCCCGGCGCAGCCGCGGCGGGGAGCGAATCAACGAAAAACGGAGTGCTCGATGGCCGCACGATCCGTTCCATGCGGATCTGCGCTACCGGCAAAGCCTGGTCGTAGTTGTCCGGATCACCCGGCAACCCGGCATGGCCCGTGGCATTGATGGCGTAGGTGCGCTGCATGTCGCGCCCGAACTTGGCCCGTGAGGTCGGACAGACCAGCACCGACCCCGCAGCGTACAGATCCGCGGCTCCAGTTCCATTGAGTCCCGCTCCCGTCTGCACCACGAGTGCCCAGTTGGGAAGTGCTGCGTAGGGCTGGCCGATGGCTGGTGAGAGCCCCTTGTTCTCATCCGCGTACGAGCGGCAGACGATGTAGATCTGCCTGAGGTTGGAGGTGCAGGCCACGCCGCGGCCCGTCTCGCGAGCTCTCCCCAGCGCGGGCAGCACCATCGCGACCAGAATCGCGATGATGGCGATCACCACGAGCAGCTCAATGAGCGTGAAGGCGCGGTTGGTGCGGGTCGGTTCGCTCACGTTGAAATCACGCCACCTTCGCCGAACGCTTGCCGGTCACGAGATTGAGCATCTCGACGCCCAGCGAGAAGGCCATGCCGAAGTAGATGTATCCCTTGGGGATGTGCTGGCCGGCCCCTTCGGCCACCAGCACGATGCCGATGAGCATGAGGAACGAGAGCGCGAGCATCTTGAGCGTGGGGTTGCGGTTGATGAACCGCGTGATGTAGCCCGAGAAGATGAGCATGACGATCACGGAGATGATGACCGCCGCGATCATCACCCAGAGGTTCTGGGCCATGCCCACGGCCGTCACCACGCTGTCGATCGAGAAGACCAGGTCGATGAGCAGAATGAAGCCGATGGTCGGCCAGAAGGCGACCACCTTGCGATCCTTGGGGCTGTGATCTTCACGCTCCATGTTGGCATGAATTTCCTTGGTCGCCTTGAAGATCAGGAAACCGCCGCCCAGCAGCAGGATGATGTCCTTGCCGCTGACCATGTTGACCCCCTCGGGGTTCGCGGCACTCGAATCACCGGCGAACGGCAGCTCGAAGAGATCCTTGGTCGCCATGCTCATGATCAGCGTGAGCGTCGACAGCAGCAGAATGCGTGTCACCAGCGCCAGGGCCAGCCCGATCACCCGTGCCTTCTCCCGCTGGTGTTCGGGCAGTTTGCCCGCCACGATGGCGATGAAGACGATGTTGTCGATGCCCAGCACCACCTCCATCGCCGTCAGCGTCGTGAGCGCGAGCAGGTTCTGCGTGGTCAGCGTCTCCTGGATCGTCGGGAAATGAAAGGCTGCCGCTGAGGCGGTCTCTGAAAGCACGATGCGTCTCCTTCGGTATCCTGGATGCTGCCACCGGACTTGCGGTGAGAGAGATGAACCATATGGAGGGATGATGAAGCCCCGCTGCCCCCTTATGCTTCTCCCCCATGAGTGATGAACTTCACAAGCTCGAGTCTCAGCGCCGGTCCAACCGCGATGCCGCCACCGGCCTCGCGCAGCACCCCTACGGCCGCCGCACTGATGGCATCCTCTCCACCTTCGCCGCCAAAGCGCTCTTCTCGAAGGACGCCAACGACGACTTCAATGCCAACAGCAAGCAGCCCGGCTACACCGACCCCCGCCCCCAGGCGACCGTCGCGGGCCGCATCATGCTCTCGCGCGACAACGGCAAACTCATCTGGTTCCAGCTCCGTGATGCCGATGGCGACCTTCAGGTCGCCGTAAGCCAGCGCGACTGCACCGCCCCCGGCTTTGATCTCGCCAAGCTCACCGACCTGGGCGATGTCATCGTCGCCTCCGGCCGCGTGATGATGACCAAGACCGGCGAAATCACCCTCTGGGCCAGCTCGATCGCCCCCGCCGCCAAGTGCCTGGTTCCGCCCCCGGAAAAGCACTCCGGCCTTCAGGACGTCGAACTGCGCTACCGCCAGCGCTACGTCGACATGTGGGCCAACCCCGAGACCCTCTCGGTCCTCAAGCTGCGCTCGCGCATCGTCTCACGCATCCGCGAGTTCCTCAGCAGCCGCGATTACCTCGAAGTCGAGACGCCGATGCTCCAGACGCTCGCGGGCGGAGCCGCGGCACGCCCCTTCGTGACCCACATGAACGCGCTGGACATCAGCCTGTTCATGCGCATCGCCCCCGAACTCTACCTCAAGCGCCTCCTGGTCGGCGGCATGCGCCGCGTCTTTGAGATCAACCGCAACTTCCGCAACGAGGGCCTCGACAAGCAGCACAATCCCGAGTTCACCATGCTCGAGGCCTACCACGCCTACGGCGATGTGCAGACCGTGATGGAACTCACCGAATCGGCCATCCGCGACGCCGCGACCCTCGTGCGCGATCTCACCCAGCCCGGCACCACGGGCGATGTCATCCTTCCCTTTGGCGACCTCTCGATCAATTATTCACGCCCCTTCAATCGCGTGACGTATGGCGAACTCTTCTTGAAGGCCTACGGGTTCGACATGTCTGATATCGCCAAGGCCAGAGCGACGCTCAAGGGGATGCGTCCGAACCTCGCCGCGGCGATTGATGCGATGGACGGCATCCTCGTGATCAATGAACTCTTCGAGGAAAAGGGCGAAGCGCAGCTGGATCACGCCGTGCCGACGTTCATCACTGACTACCCCGCCGCGATTTCTCCTCTCACCCGCCCCAAGCTCGACAACCCGGTGCTGGCCGACCGTGCGGACCTGTTCATCGCAGGAATGGAGATCGCCCCCCACTACACCGAGCTCAACGATCCTGATGTGCAGGAATCGAAGTTCCGTGAACAGCTCAAGGGACTGGATGCCGAAAAGAGTGCCGAGGAGAATACCTTCCGCACGTTCGATCACGACTTCATCCGCGCCCTCAAGGTGGGGATGCCCCCTGCCGGGGGGATGGGCCTTGGCATCGATCGGCTGGTGATGTTGCTGACGAACCAGCGAACGATCCGAGATGTAGTCTTGTTCCCTATGATGCGGCCGGAAGAATGAGTGCGGATTCTGCCGCACATCGAGCCTGCAGGCCAGCTCCCCATGACCGCCCCGTCCGTTGCGGACGAGCGTGTCGGCAGGAGCCATGATGGTCGGCTGGCGGGAATTGCTTCACCGCCGATGCATGTTCGCCAGGATGCGGGCATTCCCTCACCTTTTTGAGGTTCTGTACCGCGTGTTACTCATCGTCATCAGCAAGAGTTCGCAGACCGCACAGCATGCCGGGCTCACGCGGCAGGTCTGGTCGGCCGGCACCTTCGCCGCGGCGGGGTGGCAGGTCACCCTCTGGTCCGACCCGCTGCTCGCCCACGTCGAGCACAACGCCGAGGAACTGCGCATCGATGAGTCCGTGCCCCGCAGCGGGCCCGGCGACAGGGTGCCGCTCATCCGCTGCCGGTTCGATGGTCAGAACCTCGCGGCGACGATCCGCCGCGTCGCCAACTCGGGCCGCGCCCTCTACCACCACATCGCATCCGACGGCTCGGTGATCCTCTCGACTCACCTCGCGCTGATGAAAGCCACCGGCATCCCGTGGCGCGAGAATGCGGACATGCTCCCTGAGCTGTTCCTCTACCGTCAGGCCTGCGCGCCACGGACACTCATTTCCGGCATCGATCAGCTCGCGGCGGGCGACTCGATTGAACTCACGGCCGCTCAGGGCTCGTGGGTGCTCCGCCGCGTCCCGGGCTACAACCCCCCGCTGGTCGACAAGGCCAACGCCGGCGGTGCTCAGGACTCCAGACTCGTCGCCTCACTCGAAGAACGCCTCGTCACCGCGATCGGTGGCAGCGGCGCATCGGCCGCCGGCTACGGATGCCTCCTTTCGGGCGGGCTTGATTCATCGGTCATCACGGCCGTCCTGCGTCGCATCGGCGTCACCAGCACCTGCTCCGCGGCATACCCCTTCGAGGACGAAGCCAACGACACCGAGTACCAGTACGCCTCCAGCGCGGCCCACGCACTCAACACTCGCCACGACATCTACGTGCCGACGATGAGTGACTACCTGCACGGCACCATCGATTCGATTGCCATCGCCGAGGAACCGGTGATGCACCTGCAATCGGTGCTGGTGCATCTCATCTGCAAGGATGTGCTGCGCCCCCGTGGCGTCACCGTCGTCCCCTGCGGCGAAGGCGCCGATGGCATGTTCGGCGGCCGCCTCCAGCGCCTGCTCACCACCTTCATGGGCAACCCGCTCCCGAAGATCGCCCTCGAACTGCCCGGTGTCGCGCTCGCACTCAAGGCAATCTCCCAGCGCACCAATCGCTGGGGCATGATCGCCGATCTTGCCGGTCGCTCGTGGCGTCCCAACGCGCCCTTCACCGACCCCAACCACATCCTCTGGTCACTGGCGGTCTTCGGCGATCGCCCCTGGATCCGCGGCTTCCTCAACTGCTCCGACGCCGCGATGGTCGGCTCGCGCCCCACCGTGATGGCCCCCTTCGCCGGGCGTGATCTTCGCGATTGTGTCTCGATCCTCGCCCTGCTCTCGGAATCCTCACAGACCCAGGTGCTCTGGAGCAAGCTCGCCGAAGCGCAGGGCATGTGCATGACCTACCCCTATCTGGACGATTCGGTCGCCGCTCTCACCTACTCGGTGCCCTGGGAAGCCAAACTCAGCGGGCCCAAGCCGCTGCTCCGCGCGGTCGCTCGCTCATTGGGGATCAACGAGACCATCGTGTCACGTCCGAAAGCCTCCTTCGATGTCCGCCCGCACCGATGGGCGGCCCGCTACGGGGTCTTCGAACCCCTCGTGCAGCTGGCCCTCCCCCTCATCGATGAACACGCAATCCGCGAGCTTCAGTCCGATTACGTGCTCAAGGCTCACACACTCTGGACGGTTATCAACCACTCCATCTGGAAACGCCTCTTCATTCTGGGGGAATCCGTTCAGTCACTTCACGAACAACTCGACCGTTCCATGCACGACCTGCGCGTTCTGGAAACGTACCGCACCGGTGGACGAATCAAGATGGCTGCTCCGGGTACGACACCCTGAGCCACACGAAATGGCCCCGCTCATTTGCCCGTTCCCTGCAAGCCGGACACCGTTTGTTCGTTCTTGCTCGTATCATGAGTTTCAGCCCCGACGCTGAAATCACCCCGCTTCGACTGATCCCCGACTGATCTGCACGCAATGCTCTTCTTCTCACTTGCCCCAAGTCCTTTCGCCGGCACATCCACCGAGCTTTCCGGACGTTCCTTCGCGTGCGGCGGGCATGTCTGTACCCTGCACTCCTCCGGCGTGCTTGCGGACGATGTCTCGCAGCAGGATGGCTCCGGACCGGTCCAGATCACCGAATCGCTTCCCGGTCGCGCCGGTGCCAAGCGGTTTGACCTGCTCCAGGTCCGGTTCGACCCGGCCACCCAGACGGGCACCCTCCATCGCGTCTCCAACTCCGGCCGCCCCCTCTACTACCACATCGGTGCCGATGGCTCCTTCTACGCCTCCACGCACCTGCGCCTGCTCCGGCAGGTCGGCATCCGCTTCGTCGAACGCGCCGATCGCCTCGCCGAACTGCTGATGTACCGCATGCTCATGTGCCCGCAGACGCTTGTCGACGGCATTCAGCAGCTGCGCGCCGGCGAGACCATTGAGTTCAAGTTCGCTTCCGGCAAGTGGACCGCCCGCACCACCGCCATCTTCAATCCGCCCCGCGCCGAAAAGAACTTCGATGAACAGGCCCTGGTCACCAATGCCCAGAAGTTCCTCGAAGAGTCCTTCCTTGAGACCAACGCGCAGCCTGATCGCTTCGGCACGCTCCTCAGCGGCGGCCTCGACTCCACACTGCTCACCAAGTTCGCGTCCAACCTCTTTGGCACCAAAGAGTCCTTCTCCTGCTCCTACCCCTTCGAAGATCCCACCGACGACATCGAGAAGGTCTACGCCGAAACCGCCGCGGCGAACATCGGCACCAAACACCACCTCTACGTGCCGACCATGGCCCAATACCTCCATGGAATCATCGACACCGTGCTTCACGCCGAACAACCGATGATGCACCTGCAGAGCGTGCTGCTGCATCTGGTGTTCAAGCATGAGTTCGCCCCCCGCGGCATCAACATCGTCGCCAACGGCGAAGGTGCCGATGGCATCTTCGGTCTCAAGACCCACCGCTTCATCAACTACCTCACCCAGAACCCCGGCAAGCGCGCCCTCATCGGCTTCCCACCCATCGCCGCGGGCATCCGCGCCATCTCCAGCCTCACCAACCGCTTCGGACTGGTCGCCCGCATGGCCGGCACCAAGATCGAACCCGGCACACCGCTCACCGACCCCGCCCACATCCTCTGGACCGACGCCGTCTTCGGCCACTGGCCGTGGATTCGCCAGTACACCAAGGCGACCAGCGCCGACGTCGTCCGCGGCAGAGCCCTGGGCCTTTCCGACTACGCCGACCGCGACCTGCTCGAACAAGTCTCCATCACCGCCTTCATCGGCGAAGGCACCCAGACCCAGCTCATCTGGAGCACCATCGGCGAACCCGTGGGTGTTGGCCTCTTCTACCCCTTCCCCAACGCCAAACTCGTCGACGCCGCGTACCGCGCCCCCTGGTCTTACAAGCTCGGCGAACCCAAGAAGACCCTCCGCGATGTCGCCCGCAAACTGGGCATCGGAGAGTTCATCATCACCCGCCGCAAGGCCGCCTTCGGCATCCGCTCGGAACGCTACGGCCCACGCGGCAGCGTGATGGAACCCATCATCGCCGTCGCCGCCAAGGGCGTCCCCGAACCCATCCTCCGCAGCCTCCAGAGCCCCGAAATCTACAAGGCCCAGACCCTCTGGACCATGATCAACCTGGGCATCTGGCGCCGCCTCTTCATCAACGGTGAACCCGCCCACGTCCTTCACGAGGAACTCGACGCCGAAATGCGCCGCCTGGGCGTTCACCAGACGTTCAACAACGCCGGCCGCGTCGCGCCCATGATCCCGTAACGCCAATCGACCCGCCCCCCTGGGCCTCTTCGGCCCCCCTCGTACTCCCCCCCACGAACGTCACGCAGGACTCTTCCTGCATTGTGTCTTTCATCCTGTCGATCCTGTCCATCCATGTTCCTTTCTCCGCAAAGAAATGAAACATGGATGGACAGGATGGACAGGATCAGGCAAGAGGCAGGGCAGGCTTGTTGAGTGAGTGGGAGTTGCAGAGCAGATCGAATCCTCCAAGTCAACAGCCCCGAACATCAAGCGGTGCTCAGCAAGCCACTTGATGTTCCAGATCTCCACCCTCTGAAATTCTGAACTCTGAAATTTGCCTTTCTCACTGCTTCCCCGAGCCTGCAAAGCGGTCCTTCCACGCACGCCTCACGCGGCCTGATGTGGCGACTTGCATTGCCCTGTGATGCTCCGAGAGGTCTTCACCAGGCCGCGAACGATCCCCAACGCCGACGGCGTCGCGCCCATGATCCCGTAACGCCAACCGACCCGCCGCCCTGGGCCTCTTCGGCCCCCCCTCGTACTCCCCCCTCACGAACGTCACGCAGGACTCTTCCTGCTTTGTGTCTTTCATCCTGTCGATCCTGTCCATCCATGTTCCTTTCTCTGCAAAGAAATGAAACATGGATGGACAGGATGGACAGGATCAGGAAAGAGGCAGGGCAGGCTTATTGAGTGAGTGGGAGTTGCAGGGCAGATCGAATCCTCCAAGTCGACAGCCCCGAACATCAAGCGGTGCTCAGCACGCCGCTTGATGTTCCAGATCTCCACCCTCTGAAATTCTGGACTCTGAAGTTTGCCTCTCGTTCTGCTTCCCCGGTCGTTCAAATGCGGTCCTTCCGCGTGCACCTCTCGCGGCCTCATGTGGGCAATGCGCTTGCCCAGTGCCCCTCCGGCAGGTCTTCACCAGGCCGCGGCGGATCCCCTACCGTCCGGCCATGAACACACGCGTCCTGCTCGTCATCGTGGGCCTCGTCGCCGCGTTGGTAGTCTTCCGCAGCGGTCGCACCAGCGGCTCGCATGAACTCCCCAAGGTCTTCACTGTCGCCACCTACGCCGACGCTCGCACTCAGCTGACTGATGGCCGCCTGCTGATCGTCGATGGCACGGCGTCCTGGTGCCCCCCCTGCCAGGCCATGAAGTCCTCCACCTGGACCGACCCCGCCGTTGAATCCTGGTTTGCCACCAACGGCACCGTCATCGCACTCGATGTCGATGAATACGGAACCGATGCCGCACAACTGGGCATTGAGTCCATTCCCACACTCATCGCCTTCCGCAACAACGCTGGCACCATCTCCGAGATCGGCCGCACCACGGGTTTCAAGGACCCCGCCGAACTGATCAACTGGCTCAACGATCTGCCCGGCCCCGCCAGCAAGTAATCCCTCGCTTCACACCCGCGATGACCACGCCCACCGCCACACCGCCCGCCATCTCGCGCATCGACCTCATCGTGGGGCTTGAGATCCACGTCGAGCTGGCCACGCGCACCAAGATGTTCAGCCGCGCCCTCTCCCCGGCCTGCGCCGGACAGGAAGACGCCGCGCCCAACACCTACATCGATCCCGTCATCCTCGCCCTGCCGGGCGCACTGCCGGTGATGAACCGTGCCGCGCTCGAAATGTCGATGCTCGTGGGCCTTGCCCTCAACTGCACAATCGAGCGCAACTCGCACTGGGACCGCAAGAGCTATTTCTACCCCGATCTTCCCAAGAGCTACCAGATCAGCCAGTACGACCGCCCCATCGCCGGGCCCGGCTGGTTTGATCTCCCGATCGTCGATGAACAGGGCTTCCCGGATTTTGCCAAGCCCGGCCGCCGCATCCGCATCCTCCGCGCACACCTCGAAGAAGATGCGGGCAAACTGCTGCACGAAGCCCCCGGCGGCTTCGCCATCGACCACTCCATCGTCGATTACAACCGCGCCGGCACTCCGCTGCTTGAAATCGTTACCGAACCGGATTTCACCAGCGCGGATGATGTCGCCCTCTTCTGTCGTCTGCTGCGTCAGGTCTGCCGTGCGCTGGGCGTCACGCTGGGTGTCATGCAAAAAGGACACATGCGTTTCGAGCCCAACATCAACTGCAAGCTCACGCTGGCCGATGGCTCGATCGTCCACACACCCGTCGTTGAGATCAAGAACCTCAACTCCTTCAAGGCTGTCAAAGGCGCGATCGAATACGAACTGCGCGAACAGCCCCGCCGCTGGCTCGAAGATCGCAAGGTCTTCGGCAAGGGCACGAAAGTCACCCGGGGCTGGGACGATACCAGTGCCTCCACCTTCGTGCAGCGCGAAAAGGAAGATGCCCACGACTACCGCTACTTCCCCGATCCGGATCTGCTGCCCGTCATCGTCGATGATGCGTGGCTCACCCGCATCGCCGCTTCGCTCCCTGAACTCCCCCTCACCCGCTATCGCCGCTGCGTGCTGGAGTACGGCATCACCGTGAAGGAAGCGGCGCAGCTGGTTGAAGAACCCACCACCAGCAACTACTTCGAAGCCGCGGTGGAAGCGCTCACCGCTCGCGCCACGCCACGCCCTCGCGCCGGCAAAGCCATCGCGAACACGCTGCTGCAAAGCGGCATGCGACGTGCCAACGAACGAAGCTGCACGGTCGATCAACTGGGCATCACGCCCGCCGAGCTCGCTGAACTCGTCAGCCTTCGCGAAGCTGGAAGCATCAACAACCAGAGTGCCGATGAACTCTTCGGTCTGCTTTGCGAGGGTGCCTCCACAAACGCCCCGCCCCGCAACGTCAAGGACCTCGCCGCGGCACGGGGCCTGCTCATCGTGCGCGACGACGCGGCGATGGCCGCGTGGATCAAGCAGACCATCGACGCCAACCCCGCCGCGGCGGCCGATGTCCGTGCCGGCAAACTCCAGGCGGCGGGCCGACTCGTCGGCGAAGTCATGAAACTCGCCGCGGGCAAGGCCGATGCAAAGACGGTGCGTGAGGAGTTGCTCAAGGCCCTGGGGGCAGCAAGTTCCTGAGTGCCGAAGTTCCGAAGTGCGCCAGAGCTGGCAAGTCCCCTCCGGCGCACTTAGGAACTCTGGAACTTCGGAACTTCCCCCCCTCGTACGCCATCCGTTCGCCCCCAGTTGGCCTTGCCAATTGCCAGAACACACCTCTCCACCCCGTGAACAACAGATTCGCATACGCTGACGCCGATATACCCCTCTCCCCTCTCCCCCCTCCCACGCTCCCCGCCCCCGCCATGAGCCAAGTCGCCCGCGCATCCTCCCAGTACTTCTTTCTGGCCGCCAAGCCTGATGGTGGCCGGACGGTGGGTGTTCGGCGTGCCCGCGACCAGCGCCATCTCAACGAACAGCTCCGCCGCGAACGCCTCGTAGCCCTTCGCACGTGGGTCCTCCCCTCCTGGGCCAGTGCCTCCGACGAGGTCTCGCTCAAGGATCAATCCGAACTGCACACCCAGCTCGCCCAGCTCCTCACCCGAGGCGTGCCGCTGGTTGAAGCCCTCGAAGCCACGGCCAAATCCGTCGCCCCCTCCGCGGCTCCGCGTGTCGAGCGCATGCGGGAAATGGTCGCCGCGGGCTCATCCTTCTCTGATGCCGCGACCACCGTGGGCATCTTCGACAACGTCACCGTCTCGGTCTATCGAGCCGCGGAACGTTCGGGTGACCTTGGCGGAGCTGCCAAGCAGCTCGCCGCGACCACCCGTCGCCAGCTTCGCATTCAGGGCAAGGCTGGCACGCTCATGATCTACCCGGCGATCGTCCTCACGATCAGCCTGGCCGTCACGGTGCTCATGATCTCCTTCGTGCTGCCCAAGATCGGCAAGTCGCTCGAAGACATGGGCCACCCCCTGCCCGCCTTCACGCAGGTGCTCATGGCCGTGGGCATCTTCATCCGCGACAACGCACTGGCCGTGGGCGTGGGCCTTCTGGCCCTCATCACTATCGCCATCGGCGTCCGCAAGATTCTGGGCGATCTCATCGGCCGGGCCAGCCGCCGCATCCCGCTGCTGCGCGATGTCGTGCTCACGCAGGAATCCGCCCGCTTCTTCACCGTCATGGCCGCGATGGTCCGCAGCGGCGTCACCCTCAGCGATGCGCTGGGTGTGGCCATCGGTGCACTCAGCCACCCCCTCCTCAAGACCCAGCTCACCGGCCTGCGCAACAAGCTCATCGAAGGCGGCAACCTCCGCACCCTCATCGATACCGTCAGCTCGCTCCCCCTTCCCACCCGCCGCCTGCTGATGGCCGCGGAACGATCGGGCGATCTCGACAGCGCGTTCGAAACACTCGCCGGCGACATGACCGAGGAACTCGAACGCAAGAGTGAACGCCTCCTGGCGGCGATGGAACCCCTCCTCATCGTCATGATGTTCCTCATGATCGGCTCCCTGGTCGTCTCGATCATGGTCCCCCTCATGCAGGCCACCAGCGGTGCGATGAAGTAACGAACCTGTCCAATCAACGCCCCAGAACCGCAGCAATCGACCTCACTCACACGACGTACAACTTCTCGCAGCGAACAGACACCCCTGACCCGCGAACAACCTTCCAGCAACACCCCCGCTTCAAGAGCCAACAATCCGCCAGCAAACAATCGTTCCCAACCTCCCGCAGCACCACAATCGCGGTCTGCCGGATTCACGCAGCAGGATCATCCAGCCATGAACGCTTCACCAATCGCCCGCCATTCCATGCCCAGCCGATTCGCCAAGGGCTTCTCGCTCCTTGAACTCACGCTCGTGCTGGCCATCATCGGCATCCTCATCGCCGCGGCGGCGTACAACCTCGGCGGCGCGAGCGCCCGCGCCAAGATCTCGGTCTCAAAGTCAAGTCTCAACACCATCAAGGGCGCCCTCACTTCCTACAACATCCAGCACAGCAGCTACCCCCCCTCCCTCCAGCTGCTCATCACCGCCAAGTTCCTTGAAGACAAGAAGCTCTCCGATGCCTGGGGCCGCGAGTGGATCTACGACCCCCGCGGCCGCAGCCGCGAGCAGCCCTACCTCCTGGGCTCCGGCGGCGAAGACGGCATCCCCGGCAACGAAGATGACATCGATGTCTGGACCATGGACAAGTGAACCACCGCCGCGGCACATTTCCTCTTGATCGGTGCGCCCGCAAAGCTCACCGCTTCGCGTCCCCGACACGCCGCGGCTTGACCTTCCTTGAAATCGTCCTGTCCGTCGTGCTCCTGGCCATCGCCACCTCGATGATCATGAGCGCCATCAACAACATGCTCGAAGCTCAAGGCGTCCACCGCCAGCGCCTCGGTGCCGCCGAAATCGCCAACCGCCTCACGCTCCAATACCTGGACGACAAGCGCACACTCCCCGCCCAGGGCCTTCCGGTGGTCTACGGACGCGAACGCTACCGCTGGGACTACACCGAACGCCCCGTGAGCATCGTGACCGCGCGCCCCGAAGCCATCCAGAGCCGCAATTCCTCCAACCAGTCCCTCAACCGCCTCGTCACCGTCAACTTCCGAGTCTGGCTTGGCGAAGAAAGCGGCGGCTCCTACAGCTTCGACCCCCTCATCCCCAGCTTCACCCTCTCGCGCGTCGTCAACCCCACGGCCCTGCGCAACCCCGACACCATCGATCGAATGCTCAAGGACCCCGAGGCCTACCGCGAGTTCCTCGCCAACCTTACCGGTGGAGGCACCCCGACACCTCCCGCCGGCAACACCCCCAACAGCCCAGGCCGCAACACTCCGCGCACCCCCGGCAAGACCCCCACGCCCGGAGGCCAGAAGTGACCCGCTCGCTGGCTCGCACAACCTCACCCAATGCCCATCGCGCCGGCTTCACGATGCTCGAACTCGTGCTCGCCGCGGCTCTTGGCGGTGTCGTCATCATCACAGTCCTGGGTGTCTTCGTCCAGATCGAACGCACCGAAGTCCTGCTCGCCCGCCGCACCAAGGACGCCAACGACCTGAGCAACCTGCGCCTGGTCCTTGAACGCGCCCTGAGCAACTTCGTCATGTCCACCGACCCCCTCCCGGCCCGCGAACAGGCCGGCGACGGATCCTCCGGCGGCTCACGATTCGGCGCGACCCGCAACGCCCGCGACCCCAACGCCCCCATGCCCGTCCCGCGGCTCATCTGCGAGCCCGACCCCTCCATGGCCGGCGCCACCATGATCCGCCTGGGCGGCGGCGACTGGGCCCCCGATTCCACCCGCGTCCAACGCGTCGAAGTCGTCGTCGCCGATTCCCCCGTCCCCGAAGATGAACGCGACATCTTCCTCCGCGCCGGAAGCCGCGAGGCACTGCTGGGGGCCCGCAAGGCCTACGTCCGCGGCGACCTCACCAAGCGTCGCAAGGAAGCCGAACGCGCCAGCCGCACCAACGAGAACCCAAGCAGCGACCCTCGCAATCCTCAGGACGAAAAGTCCGCGACGCCCGACAAGAACACTCCCGGCACCACCGATGGCGAGGGCGAAGAGTCTGATGCTGAAGTCGCGCCCGTCCGCGCGGTCCGCGGCGCGTTCGAACTTCGCCCCCAGCAGCCCACGCCCGCGCAGATCCGCGAAGCAGAAGCCAACGGCGTTGAACCCCCGCGCGCCTGGGAAATGTGGTGGGTCCCGCTCCCCCCGCGTGCCAACGGTTCATCCGCCCCCAGCGCCGAAGACATCCTCTCCCGTGGCGATGCCTTCGTCGTCGCCTCCAACCTGCGCTACGTGCAGTGGACGCTCTTTGACGACAACGAACGCAAGAGCTCGCTGAGCGCCACCTGGGAACAGCAGCTCCCCGCCTACATCGAAGTCGCCGTCGAAACCACCTCCGGCCTCAACGCCAACTGGATGTTCGAAGTCGACTGGGGCCGAGGCCCCGAAGTCCCGCCCCCACCGGTCGACCTGGGCCCCAAGAAGGCTGAGCCCGTTGATGGCAGCGGCGGAAAGTCCTCGACACCCACCCCGCGCCGCCCGTCGCCCATTCCGCGGCCCTCACCGAAGAAGGAGGACAATTGACCCTCCTCCATCGCCGCGGCATGGCCCTCCCCGTTGTCCTCATGCTCGTGCTCGTTTCGGGCATCGTCATCTCCATGATGATGGAACGCCACGTCGTGCAGGCCCTCACGGTGCAGCGCGAACTCCAGCAATATGCCTTCCACCACACCTCCAAGGGTGTCCAGGAAGCCATCGAAGCCTGGCTCCGCCAGACCAATGCCACCCGCAACATGGCTGAAGCCATCGAAGCCGACGGCCACGCCTTCGACCTCACCCTCGATGGCGGCTCCTCGGTTCGAGTCTCCCTCTTCGATGCCCAGGATGGCATTCTGATCGAACTTGCCGGCCTCAACGCACAAAGCCGCGACATGGCCCGGTTGATGATCGAAGAACTCCAGACCCGGGCCGGAGCCACCGCGGCTCGATATGTCCGCCGCGAAGGCCCCGTGCAGATCAGCGTGAACTCCGCTCCCGAAGACGTCCTCTACGCGGCAGTCAATGCCGCGACCAACGGTGAGGACAGTGAAAACCTCGTCAGCGAGATCCTCCACGCCCGCGATTCCGAACCACTGACGCCCCAGACGCTCAACGACCTGTTCACCCAGGCCAACGTCTCCCCCGAAAACCGCCCCCGCTTGCACATGGTGCTCACGGCCCAGCCCACCCTCTGGCGCGTCGTCGCCGAGGCGCAGAGCTCGCAATCCGTCTACAGCGGCAGGCCCAATCGCCGCTTCTGCGGTCTGGTGGTCATTTCGGGCAACATCGCCGGCACCTCCCGGGATCGCGCCGCCTCCCTCCAGCGCAACTCCCTCATCACCTCCTGGGAAGACTGCACCGAGCAGCAACTCCCCTGATGTGAACAACCCCGCGGCCTTTTCCTTCCCCGTTACCCCCCAACCCCTCCTCCCCCTCCCGACCATCATCCGAATGGAAGGAGAGGGAGGCTCAGTTCCCCCGCTCCAAGGGGTCCTGTGCGTATCGCAAAGCACCACCCTTGGCCGATGGTGGTAGACCGAGTTGTTCGCCGCCCGATCCCCGCGCAGCACGCCGTGAGGGGCCGTACCGTATGGAACCAGACCATGGCCACTTCACACCTTGACAGAACAGCCGCAGTCAGCCGCACCAAGACGGCCCGCATCGCCGCGCTCGTTCTGGCTGCAGGCGGGGTCATCATCGCCGTCATCGGCCTCCCCGGCCTCTCGCTGCCCGCCATCCCCACCGTCGAAATCGCGGAACCCGTCGCCCAACCCACCGCGACCACCACCGGCCCCGCTCACTCCAGCGTCAACTTCGCGGCCGTTGCGGAACGCTTTGCGATGGTGAGCAATCGCCCGGTCGTGCCGGTGGTTGAAGTGCCCACCGTCGACGCCGGTGCCGTCACCGAAACCGCGCCGCCCCCTCCTCCGGCTGAAGTCGCCAAGTTCCTGGGTGTCGTCGACATGATGAAGAGCCGCATGGCCCTCATTGCCCGCGAAGACAAGCAGAGCTTCGTGAAAGTCGGCGACAAGATCGGTGAACACACCGTCCGCGAGATCAACAACGATCAGCTCGTCCTCGAAGCTGGCGGCGAACGCACCACGATCAACCTCACCGCCAAGGGTGAAGACATGGTCACCCACGCCACCGCCGCGGCAGGCACAACCAATCCCTTCGGCAATGTCCCGGGCGCACCCCGCGCCCCTCAGCGCCCCGGCAACGCCGCTCAGAACGCGGCGGCCCTCGCCGCACGCGGCGCCAAAGGCAACGCAGCGGCGCGAGCCATGCCCCAGCCCACGCAGCCGCAGGTCAGTCCCAGTTTCCCCTACGCGCACATCATGGCCGATCCGCAGCGCCGTCAGCGCTTCGCCGAGATCCAGGCCAAGCTCCGCAACGCGGGTGAATACAAGTCACAGACCGAACTCGATGAAGCCGCCGCGAAGATGACCGACGATGAGTTCGGCGGCAGCGGACAGAAGGGAGTCAAGTAACGCTTGGCCGTCCGCATCTGCTATCTCGAACGCACCGACCGGGGCGGAACCATCCGCCGCGCCAGACTGATCGGGCAGACCACCTCAGTCTCCTTCCCCGCCGACGAATCCACCGGCGCGGTTGAACCCGCGCAGGTCGCACGCTGGATCGCCGATCAACTCAGCCAGACACGCGACACCACCAGCCTTTCGCTTCTGTGCCTCGATACCGATGGCGCAGTCTGCTCGTGGCTCACCAGCCCCAGCACCGACGCGGCGGTCCTCAACGTCGTCGCACGCAGCGGCGTTGCCGGCGGCTCCGTCGACGACACGCCACGAGGCAGCACCGCCCTCGAGTTCTACGCCCCCGGCCTGCTTGACTCGAGCATCGAAGCCCTGACTGAATCCGCCAACGCACCCCAGAGCAGCAGCCGCGGCATCCCGCTGCTCAAAGGCCGCAAGAACGCCGCGGGCGAAAAGCCCGCACTGGGCTCCTCCCAGCGCCTCGCCATCCTCGCACTGGCCGATGTGCCGGGGCGGCTCGTCATCGATGCACTCGATGAACTCGACATCGCGGTCGATGGCGCAGCGTCCTTCTGGCACACCATGGCCATGGCGTGGGACCCGGCATGGGCCGCCCGCCCCGCCGCGGCGATCGCGTCTGACTCCGGCCCCATTCAGGCCCAGACCGTCGCATCCGTCGTCGCCTCCATCGTCATCGACCCTGCCGGCAAACTCCTCTGGTGCTGGTCGCGCGAAGGCACGCTGCTCGTGGGCGGTTCCATGCGTCTGCGCGTCGCCTCACCCGTCGCCGCGGGCATGAGCGATGAACCCGCCGCAGCGAACGAACCACCACACGCCATCTTCGGCGCCGATGAAGTCAATCGCCTCGCTGCCGAGTGGCTCAGCTGGTCGGTGCAGACCGGCCTCTCGCCCACGCAAGTCACCTGCGCAATGACCGACCAGAGCCCCGACATGGTGGCGCAGTTCGGTCAGGCACTCGGGCGCCTCTGGCCACAGTCGCCCATCGATGCCGCGATGTACGCCGATCCGATCGCCGCGACCATCTCGCGTGCGGCGGAGCGCCTCGAATCAACGCCCCGAAAGCAGGAGAGCAGCATCAAGGGCGGCGCAGCCCTCGTGGGCCTCTCCACTCGTCACGGGCGCGAACATCGCCAGATGTACATCTGGAGTGCGCTGGCCATCGCCGGCATCGCGCTTCTGGCGACCGTGGTCTCGCTGCGTCTGGGCTCGTTCGCGTCCGAAGCCCGCGAGAAAGCCGCGGATGTCGCCAGCGAATCCGCCAAGCTGGTGAAGGAACACTTCCCCGATGCGCGGCCCGGCCCTGGCTATTCACTGCTCAAGGCCACCACCGATGAAGTGATGCGCCTCAAGAATCTGGCCGAACCGCCGAAGCGCGCCGAACCGCCGATGCCGCTGCTTGAAGAACTGGAGACCATCTCGATGGTCACCGGCAACAGCAACTACGCACTCGAGAGCCTCGATCTTGAGAGCAGTTCCTCCGCAGTCCTGAAGCTCAGCATCGTCGCCAACTCGCTCTCTGAAGCCGAAGCCATGACCGAGGCCCTCAACAGCATCAGCGGCTCGGCCGTGACGCGCTGGGATGAACCTTCCGTCATCGATACCACGAGCAAGCCCGGCAAGTTCAAGGTCAACTACACCGCCAAGTGGGCCGCGCGCGACGCGAAGGCCGAGAAGAAGGCGGACAAGCCATGAGTTCCGTTCAATCCGCCATCAACAGCGAGGAAGCCCGGCTCCTCGCGGCAGCTCAGGCCGCTCGCTCCGAGCGACGCAACAGCCCGCGCTATCTCATCATCGGTGCAGGCCTGGTGCTCGCGCTGGCGCTCCTCTGGCTGCTCATGAGCTACCGCTCCTTCGCCGCGGCAAAGGCCTCGCTCGCCAAGCAACTCGCCGACCGCGAGACCATCGCCCGCAACGTCACCGAACTCCAGCAGCTCAAGGCCGCGTCAGGTGCGGACAACGGACCGCGCCTGGCTGAACAGGAAGGTGCCATCCGCACGCGTCTGCGCGAGATCGGCAAGGCGGCGGGACTCAAGGAAGAGAACATCACTCCCAAGGCCGTCCGTCGCGAACAGCGCAAGGACCTGGGCTCGGTGCTGCTCACCGCCTCCTTCGATGCCCGCGATGAATCGCTCGCACCCCTCTTTTCCTGGCTCGAACGCACCGTGGCCGAGATGCCCGGTGTCGAAGTCTACAAGATCTCCATCCGACCCGAAGCTCAGAAGTGGTACATGCAGGTCACCTTCTCCCGCTGGGAAAAGCCCGAAACCAAGTGATGCAGCACCCTTTGAGCAGCCCACAGCACGCCGCGGCAGACAGGCCTCTCCAAATGAACTCATCCCGCTCCATCCAGATGCGCCCCTCGATTGCCGCCCTCCTCCGCGCCACGCTGCTCTGCTCGGTCATGCTGGGCTCCGCCGCGACACTGCAGGGCTGCAAGTCCTCCAGCAACCAGTTCAAGGGCGACGGCTCCGCCAACCTGCGCAAGGCACTCGACCACGCCTCGCGGGGTGAATCGCTCCGCAAGGCAGGCAAGTTCGCGCCCGCCGCGGAAGAATACAAGAAGTCCCTGGCCGCCAAGAGCGATCTTGGCGCAGTCTGGGTCAACTACGGCGCATGCCTGGTGGAGCTGGGCGACTTCATGCCCGCACGCGACGCCTTCCTCCGCGCCGCCGACCTGCTCCCCGCCGACCCCACCCCCTACGAGAATCTCGGCACCCTCTACCACCTCCGCGGCTACGACGAGAAAGCCCTCGAGTACTACAACCTCTCACTCGAAAAAGAAGCCAACTGGCTCCCCAGCCTCCGCGGCTCGGTCATGTCCGCCAAGAACCTCCGCCTGGGCGACGACAACGCACTCGACCGCGTCAACCGCGCCATCATCATGGAGAAGGACCCCAAGTTCCTCCTCATGATGCAGAACGAACGCTTCCGCATCGAGGCGCTGCTGAAGGACAAGGCGGGGAAGTGATCAGGTCACTTCGGTTCGCGCAGCTTCCTCAAGGCCGTAGGCCTTTGAGTGAGTAGCCCGGGGTGAAAGCGAGTCTTCGAGCGCCACCCCGGGTACACAGCCGGATTGGATCCCGCACGCCGAAGGCGTGCAAGTACAGAACGCCCGAACGACTCTCTCGCGGCATCGCCCGCAACACGCACCCAAACGGCGCAGCGGCGCTCCCCCGCGCACTTCGGAACTCAGGAACTTCGGAACCTCGTCTCCCCAGCCTCAATCATCATCCCGCATCACCTTCACCTCGCTCACCACGAGATAGTGATCCGAATAGTTCTTCTTGAAATCCGCCGGGCTGAGCTTCTTCTTCTTGAGATAGCTCTCGCTGACGACATCGAGCTTCGCACCGGCAAACTCCGGCTGGCTGCTGGGGAAGAACATGCGGTCCATCGTGCCGCCACGCCAGTGCGTCTGCATCTTGCCGCCATTGAGGTCAACGAAGCTTGAGCCCGCAAGGTCCGCCGCGGCGGGCTCCTTTTCCTGCACGCAGTTCGTATCGCCCAGCACCACCACATCCTGATCCTTGAACTGCTTCTTCACTTCAGGAAGCGCCTTGACGAGAGCCGCGACTTCCTCCTTGCGATGCTGCGCAAAATCGCCCTGATAATCAGCCTTCATGTGCACCACAATCAGCACCAGATCCGTCTTCTCAGCGCCCAGCGAGAACTTCATCGCATGCGGCGGCCGGTTCCACAGCCCCGAGCCCTGCGCCGACTTGCCACCTTCAATGGGCAGCTTCCACGGCGAATCCTGCTCCTGCTTCCAGGGCTTGCCTTCCGCGTTGAGCGCGGTCACCGCATCCGCATTCCACATCACGCCAGTCAACTGATCGCCGCTCTGGCGGCCCGGAAAGAGCACATACTGCCACTGCTGCTTCGTGCGCATCTTGATCACATCGACCACTGCCTCAATCTCGCGGCTGCGGATCGGCGTTCCACGCTCCCTGGTCACAATCTCCTGCAGCGCGAGAATCGAAACCTTTGCGTCGATGATGGCATCCGCAAGGTCCTCAGGCTTCTGCGCCACACCCTTGGCCTGCCCGCTGCGATCCGTGGGCTTGCCGAGCCACTCGATGTTCCACGATCCCAGGCGCACGACCGTCGCGGCCTCATCCTTCGCCGGGTTGGTGGTGGCCTGCTTGGTGGGAGTCTGCTTGGTCGGAGCCGCGGGCTTGGGCTCGGCCACCTGCGACACCGCCTGACCGCACAGCAACATCAGGACCGAAGCGCACCAATAGCGTTGCAGCATTGAATTCATGCACCAAGGGTAGTGCCGATGCCTCGCTGCGACATGGCCCACAGCCCCGCACCGATCTTGAAATCAACCAGCACACCCTGGGCTTCCTTGGCCTTGAGAAAGGCCCCCACATCCGCCAGCGGCACCGCATGAAGCCGAATCTGCTCGTCGCCGACGCCCAGTTTCGATTCCGTCAGCCCATCTTTTGCGCGACAACCAACAGCCAGGTACATCGAGATCACCTCGTCACTCTGACCCGCCGAAGATGGTGTCCGCAGGAGCAGCGTCGGGGTCGAGGCTGGAACATGATGGGTCTCTTCGAGGAGTTCGCGCTCCGCCGCGGCGGCCTCAGATTCCTCCCCGGAACCCTCATCGCCCACCAGCCCCGCAGGCGGCTCGATCACGAAGCGCCCGACCGGCGGGCGAAACTGCTCCACCAGCAGCACGCACCCATCCGCGGTGATGGCGAGCACCGCCACGACACCTCTGGCCTTGCCGCGGCGAGAGACGAACTCCCATCCTCCATCATTCACGAGTGAGAGAAAACGTCCCTGATGCAACACCTGCACTGGTTTCGACATCAATCACTCCTTGCCGTCTGTGCGCCAACCCGGCACACGCTTCATACACACGATACGCTTGAAGACCATGCGCATCACCACCTGCGGAGCCAGCGGCGGCGAAGTGACCGGTTCCTGCTACCTCATCGAGACCTCTCGAGCCAAAGTGCTGCTCGATTGCGGCGCGTTCCAGGGCAATGGATACCGCGACGACGACTACAACGCCAACCTCGGCCCCGTAGTCCCCGCCTCCCTCGACGCGGCAGTGCTGACCCACGCCCATCTTGATCACTGCGGCCGATTTCCCATTCTTGCCCGCCGCGGCTTGCGTTGTCCGATCTACGCCACACCCGCCACGGTCGACTTTGCCACACTAGTGATCGAGGATTCAACCAAGATCCAGGAATCCGACACCGCGCGCGAGAACACCTACCGCAAGCGCGAAGGCAAGCCGCTGATCGAGCCCCTCTTCACTCGCGATGACTCCGCGAAACTGCCGCCGCTGGTGCGCGCGGTGGAATACCACACCTGGACCACGATCGCGCCGGGCATCTCAATCCGATTCACTGATGCCGGACACATCCTGGGCTCCTCGCATGTGGAGATGACTCTCGAAGACCAGGGCGTCAAACGCACGGTCGTCTTTTCCGGCGATATCGGCCGCTGGAACACGCCCTTCCTCTGCGACCCCTCGCTGCTCAAATCATCGCCGGATCTCGTCTTCCTTGAATCCACGTACGGCGACCGCGACCATCGCTCGCAGGACGAAACGGTCAAGGAGTTCCGCACGATCATCCAGGAGGCCATCTGGGCGCGTCAGAAGATCCTGATCCCCGCCTTTGCGATCGGTCGAACACAGCAGGTGCTCTTCCATCTCGCCGAAATGGTGCGCGCGGGCACACTCCCGGAGTTTCCGATCTACCTCGACAGCCCGATGGCCATCAAGGCCACACAACTCTACAAGAAGCACCAGGACCTCTTCGATCACGAATCCGCGGCACTCGCCCGCAACCGCCAGTTCTCACGCGATCTGCGCAACCTCAACTATCTCGAAAGTGTACAGGACTCGCAGTCCATCAACGACCGCGAGGAATGCTGCATCGTCATCGCCGGCGGCGGTATGTGCGAGGGCGGCCGCATCGTGCACCACCTGCGCAACAACCTCTGGCGCAAGGGCGTCAGTGTCGTCATGGTGGGCTTTGCCTCGCACGGCACGCTCGGCCGCGCGCTGATCGATGGCGCCAGCGAAGTCCACATTCACCGCCGCACGATTCCCGTGCGTGCGAAGATTCACACGCTGGGCGGATTCTCAGCGCATGCGGGCCAATCCGAACTGCTCAAATGGTTCGAACCCCTCGCTTCTTCCAAGCCGCGTGTCTGCCTGACGCACGGTGAAGACCCCCAGCGCCGTACCCTGGCCGCGAAACTCGCCGAACGCTTCTCGATCCAAGCGCACCTCCCGGCACGGTTTGAAACGTTCGAGCTGTAATTCGCGTGCAACGACGGTGCCTTCCCCGGTGCCGAAGGCACCAAGTTGAATAGCCGGCTGCGAGCGAGCGCCTCGCTCGCGAAGCTGCCGGTACGTGGCACCACAAATGTCCGGGCCCCGAAGGGGCCCTGTTGCGGTGAGAAACCCAAACTAACGGCCATAGTCCCGATGATCACTTGACAACCCGCGTTCGGGCATCACTACGTTGCCAACATGGCATCCACCATTACATGTTTTCAATTTCACATCGTCTTCTCGACCAAGCATCGCGAAGACATGATCGAGCCCGCAACCGAGGAAGAATTGTACAAGTTCGTTGGCGGCATTTGCCGCGAACGCAAATCCAAGTTGATGGAGATGGGCGGCACCGCCAACCATGTTCACCTGCTCGCTTCGACCCACAAGCTCGAATCGATACCTGATCTGCTGCGTGACATCAAGGGATCGAGTTCAAGCTGGTACAACGAACGATTCGCGCCTCGAAAGCAGTTTCGCTGGCAGGAGGGGTACTTTGCGTTCACCGTGGCACCGTCGATGCACCCTGCATTGCGGGCCTATTTTGCACGTCAGAAACAACATCACGCACGCCGCGATTTCAAGGATGAGATGCGCGAACTCTTCCGAAAATACGAGGTTGAATGGGACGAAGCGCACGTCTGGACCTGAACGACCTCGCCTGTTCACACGCTTCCCCGGTGCCGAAGGCACCAAGTTGAATAGCCGGCTGCGAGCGAGCGCTTCGCTCGCGAAGCTGCCGGTACAAGTCGCCGCAGGTCCTCAGCCCTGAAAGGGCTGCGTTGACGACGCCCACGAACCAACCGCCCTCCTTCAGAGGGCTCATGCTTCACACCACAGACCGGTGGCCGCGCAGCGAAGCGCTGCTTGCCACCGGCTATTCAACTACGGTGCTTTCAGCACCGAAGCATGCCCATTCCACGGTGCGTACGCACACCCATTCCCCGGTGCCGAAGGCACCAGGTTGAATAGCCGGCTGCGAGCGAGCGCTTCGCTCGCGAAGCTGCCGGTAATCATCACCACGAATCCTCAGCCCTGAAAGGGCTGTGTTGATGACCTCCACTCACTTCCCCCACGGCACCTCGCGCCCCGCTGCCTCAAGCTGCTGCCGCACCACCTCCAGCAGTTCACCCACCCGCCCATACCACGGCACGGGCACCAGCGCACCAGCGCCAAGCCGCGTCAGTTCCATCACCAGTTCCGGCTCCGCATCCAGCACCACCACGCCGCTCACCACCGCCAGATCACACATCGCGCCCGCCCCGGCGCGGAACGCCGTGGCGATGATCATCGGCACCTCGTCTTCACCACCCTGATACGCCAGCGCCGCCGCGGCGGTCCCGCTGCGCAGCACCACCGCCGCCCCCGGCACCAGCGCTGACTGCCGCCCAAGATCGCGCTCCACTTCTCCGCGCCGCGCCGGCCCCTGCTGCTCGCGTTCCTCACGCGTCACTTCTTCACGCGTCATCCACAACTTCGCCCGAAGCGCCGCACGCGCCGCGATCAGATCCACCACACCAAAGAGCACGAGCCCCGCCGCCACCCACCACATGATCCGCCGAAGCGCGTTGGTCACGATCAAGGTTCCGGCACCAGGCCCCGGCGCTTCCACCAGCATCACGAGCCCGCCGCGGCTTGCCCACAGCGCCCACGCGACACACGCCACGCCTCCAGCCACACACACCAGTCCGCGCATCACGGCACCGCTGGCGCTCTCGCCGCCCGCGCTGCCCAGAAGTGCCGCGGCATGCGACTTCGATGGTGCCCACCTGGGCCCCACTTGAATGAACCTCGCAGTCATCGCCACCAGCAGACCTGCCAGCAGCACACGAAGCAGCGAATCGCCGACACGCTCGCCGTCCGCCATCGCGCCCTGCAGTGCCGCCGCGATCGCATCGGGTTGATCCACGGCGCCCGCCCTCTCCCAGGCATGCTCGGCAAGCAGCGCCATGTGCCCCGCAAGATCGACGAAAAGTCGCTCTCCCAGCAGCACAGCAACACCCAGGGCACCGGCGATCAGTGCACGCGAACAGGCCACCAGTCCCGCTTGACGGGCCAGAGCGAGGCGTTTTGGAGTTGGAGGAAAGGATCGTTCGGCCACATCAGGCCTTCACGATGAGGCACACGCAGGAACTCAGCAACCGGCAGCCATCCACCGCTCGAAGAAGACTTCGACATCGCCGAAGTCCACGCCACCGTCGCGCGACACATCCGCGCACGGCAGGCCCTGCTCCCAGATGCCGAAGAAGGCTTCGATGTCCCGCTGATCAACGCCGCCATCGGCGTCAAAGTCGGCGCGACAGAGTGAACAGGGAGCGGCTGATCCCACGCGCAGCTGCGCCGGATCGCTCAGGAGCTGACCACATTCGTTGAAGAGCACCGCGTCGTAATAGCCCACATCGTCCGTCTCAACCGCAGGAATCGTCAGTTGAGCGGTTCGGGAACCGAACACGCCTTCGCCATCTTCAAGCTCAACGCCATCCTTGCGCCAGCGGATGCCCGTTGCATCAAACGCGATCACATCGAAGGTCGCCGTTTCACCCGGATCGGCCTGCACATCGCCCGGCTGCTTGCCCAGCGCAGGCACTTCAGGACGACGGAACCCCGCATCCGAAGCGCTCGTCTCACTCGCGCAGCCGGTCAGAGTCACCGCCTGCACCCAGTAGGTGTACGGATCACCGGCCACTGAATCACTGTCGAAGTAGAAGGGATCCTCGACCCCGTCGGCCACCATCTCCGCACCGTCCAGATCACCCATCCATGCACGCCAGACGCGAAACGACGCCGGCGCCGCATTTCGAGCGGGCGTCCACTCAATCAACGTGTGCTGGCAGCTGTCACCATCGTGCGCCACCACGTTCACCGGTGCGGCCGGCATCGTCGAAGGAAGACACGGCTGCGCCACCGCAAGCGACGCAAGCATCGATGCACTCACCGTTGCGATGACATTCATGGTCTTCATGCGATGGAACCTCCTTCAAGGTCTCGGACTTCAGGTACACACCACCCCGCCACCCTGACCTGAACGATATGGCACCATGCCACCCACGGGCCATTCCGATCCGGCCGGCACCGAACACTCTGCAAACACACTTCCGGGCTTTTTCGTGTGCTCGCATGTCACAGCACCTTCGCCGCGGCACTTGCCCTTGTGTCACTCGCATCGCACACAAGGAACACACCCATGAACATCCGCCTCATCACACTCCTCTCCCTCGCCGGACCCGCGACCCCCGCATTCGCGGGCGATCCCTGCGACGCCGTCTGGCACGGCCTGCCCGACTTCGACCAGCGCCGTTCCCTCGGCCTCGATCTCGAAGGCGTCTTCCACACCGGCCTGCCCGGCAACGGCGTCAGCCACTGCGCCCCCGCTTCGGCCCTCAACATCCTGGCCTTCATCTCCAGCAACGGCTCACCCGCCATGCTCGGCGGCGATCGCGACTGGGCCTCCGCCTCCAACTACGACTTCGTCACCCAGCAGATGCTCAATCTGGGCAACGCCATGGGCACCACCGTCGAAGACGGCACCGGCTACAGCGGCTGGCGCAGCGCGATGCAGAACTGGCTCGACAGCCGCGCCCCCGAGCAGTACGTCGCCTCCATCCAGGGAATCAGCGGCAACACCAACCCCGTGAACCCCAACACCATCCGCAACCTCATCGCCAACGGCTCGGTTGTCTCCATCTGCTACGGCCGCTACGCACCCGACCCGCTCCAGCCCGGTGTCCGCTTCCGCGACAGCGGCCACTGCCTCACGGTGCGCCACGTCTACGACGCCTGCACCAACAACCCCGAGATGTCGCTGCGCAACCCCGACAACCTCAGTGCGATGGTCACCCAGTCACCCTTTGACCTCTCCACCTCCTCGCTGACGCCCATGAGCGGCTTCTTCCGCACCTCGGAGGAATCACCAACCGTCCTCTCGTGGAACCAGGTCTGGCGCTTCGCCGACTTCTCCCCCAACTCATCCACCCTCCGCCTGCTCGATGGCGCGGCCTGGGTCACCCCCATCTTCGGCCTCGATGTCGCACCCTCCACCTCCGAAGACGCAGGGATCAACATCAACCGCCCCGTCCGCCTCTCCAACGGCATCAACCCCACCCACACGCACACCATTCCCGGCGCAGGCAACATCAAGAGCCTCGCGCTCTCCCCCACGCACACCACCTGCTTCCTCCGCACGCAGGGCAGCCGCTCCACCGCACCTGGCATCTGGTCACTCAACCTGGCCGATGGCTCCTCACGTCAACTCATCACCACCACCAGCACCCACGGCGCACTGACCACCAGCCGCTTCGGTGACCTCTTCTTCGTCGATGGCTCCGATCTCAAGAAGATCCCCGAAGACTTCTCCGGCACCCCCACCGGCCCCATCCCCGGCTGCCCCCTCCCCGCACCCGCACCCTCCATCGCCTACGACGACACCACCGACACCGTCGTCGTCTGCTGCGAACTTGCCACCGGCGGCTGGCAGCTGGGCACCATCCAGGCCGACATCGACAACCCCCGCCCCTCCTTCTTGCCTCTGCCCGCCACACTCGACATCTCCGGCACACCCACCATCATCGTCGATCCCGCAGGCGGCATCTGGCTCCACTCCTCCGAATCCCGATCCATCTACAAGCTCGCCATCAACATCCCCACCGCCGCCGTGCAGATCCGCGAGCACATCCTGCTGTCACGCAACGCATCCAGCGTCCAACCCACCAACGCAGGCTCACTGCTCTGCACGATCGACGGCACCGTCCAGCAGTTCACCCGCTCCGCCACCGGCGGCTGGAACCCCGCCACCACTTCGCCACTGGCCGGACTCCCTTCGGGCCCCCTCTTCACCATCGCCACCGGACGCATGGGCAACAACAACGCACTGGCCACCCACATCCGCCCCGGCGACAACAGCGACCTGCCCAGCAACGTCGAATGCCCCGCCGACTTCAACCAGGACGGCGGCATCGATGGCAGCGATATCGACGCCTTCTTCATGGCCTGGGAAGCCGGCGACGCCGCGGCTGACCTCAACCGCGACGGCGGCGTCGACGGCACCGACGTCGAAGCCTTCTTCAACAAGTGGGAAGCTGGTTCGTGCGACTGATGAGCAGGAAGTGCGCAAGTTCCTGAGTTCCTAAGTTCATAAAGCCCGAAACTCCAAAGTTCCCAAGCGCGTTCGACACGCACTTGGGAACTTTGGCACTTTAGAACTCAGGAACTTCCCCTTTCCCCCCCTACGCTCCAACCGCATGACCGGCCCCTCCTCCGACGATTCTGATCCCAAGAGTCATCAGGTTTCCTGGCCTCACCTGCACCTGTGGCAGATCCAGCCCCTGCGCGATCTGCTCGTGCTCGCTGCCATCTTCGGCATTCTCTACCTGGGCTACATCCTCAGCATCGTCACGGTGCCCATCCTTCTGGCACTCACCTTTGCCTACCTCTTCGAACCAATCGTCCGCCGAATGACCGCCGGCGGCAAAGTCGGCCGCGCCCGCGTCGCGGCGAGCATCCTCCTTCTTTCGGGCATCCTCGTCATCGCGCCACTGGCCATCGGCATGACCTACTCGGTCATGCAGGGCATGCGCTACGTCCAGCAGGTCATCCGCAGCATCGACTCGGTCTCCCAGTCCGTCCGAGCACCCGATCGCGAAGAACTGCGACTTCAGGTGGGCATGCGCTCCAAGGCATGGCTCATGATCCGCGACTACATCGTCCGCGAACGCGAAAAGGCCGCCGCCGCCGCGGAACGCGCCGCCCGCGACGAAGCCCGCGCCCTGGGCCTCGAATTCTCCCTGGGTGAACTCCACGGCCCACCCGCACCACCCGCTCCCCAATCCTCACAGACCGCCGAATCCGCCGCGGCTCGCCCCAAGTCCTCTTCCGAAGACGCCGCGGCAGACCTCGTCGACGACAACGAACCCTCCGACCTCTTCCGCGCCCTCGAGTTCACCCGCGAGTTCCTCCAGCGCCACAGCTCGGAGATCGGCCGCAACCTCCTCCAGGCCGGCGGCGGCGCGGTCAACGCCCTCGTCTCCGTCGTGGGTTCGGTCACCAAGATCATCTCGACACTGGTGCTCACCGCCTTTTTCTTCTTCTTCTTCAGCACCAGTTACGGCGGCGTGCTCGGCTTCTGGGAAAGCCTCCTCCCCGAACACCGCAAAGGCCGCATGCTTGATCTGGTCCGCCAGATGGACGCCGTCATCTCAGGCTTCATTCGTGGCCGCCTCATCATCTGCGCCACCATGATCGGCGTGTACACCATGGGCTACGTCTTCATCGGCGTCCCCGCCCCCTGGATCGTCGGCCTCATCGTCGGCACTCTCACCCTCATCCCCTACGGCGCGGGCGCAACCGTCCCCATCATCATGCTGCTGATGTGGCTCGAACCGCACGACAGCTGGCAAGGTGCCTGGTGGTGGACGATCGGTGGCCCGCTGCTGATTCTCGGTATTGCGCAGGTGCTGGATGACTATGTGCTGACGCCGCGGATTCAGGGCAAGACCACCAACATGGATACGCCCACGATCCTCTTTGCCTCAATCGCCGGCGGATCGCTCGCCGGGTTCTACGGGCTGCTGCTGGCGATCCCCGCCGCGGCATGCATCAAGATTCTCCTGCGCGAAATCTTCTGGCCCCGCTTCCGCGACTGGGCAACGGGCAAGGCAGACGATGTGCTGCCGATTTCGAAGGATTGAGGCGAGACAGGGCAATGTGCCACCGATTCCCGGCTTGAAGAATCGGTGTCCCCGCTCTGGCCTCCTGAACCCCCATCAAACTACCCAACGTGAAGTGCCACCGATTCCCGGCTTCGGAATCGGTGTCCCCGTTCTGGCCTCCTGAACCACGGTGACAGCTCCACCAACCTGTCGACTACTGACCCGTCGCCATTCCACTGACGCAAACCCCCATTCCATCCGCAGCCGCATACTCGTTGCCCATCATCCAACCACACACCGAACATCCAATTGCCGCCCAAACCAGTATAGATATAAAGTGCTATTTTACAGACATTTGCAGCACTACCCCCAGTAGGAATTGGCGAATAATTGGCGAATAATTGGCGAATTGTTCGGCCATTCTCCTATTCCTTCGCCGCGTAATGCCACCTCGCCCCACGGCCCTGGCCTTTCAACGCGACCTTGCCCTCAGACCTCAGACCCTGAAGCAAAAACTTGACCTGGGGCATCGACAAGAAGTTGAGCACTTGTTGCAGATCCTTGAGCGGCGCGCCTTCAACTCCACTCTCCCGAATGTGCTTGAGCAACAACTGTCGATTTGTTTCCCGGTCCAACCCTTGCCTGCGGGTATACACACCTGTCTTTTGTGCCATCTGGTAGTAACCGCGAGCAAGCAGGTACTTGGTGCCGCGGCCACGGCCAACGGTTTCGACAATCCCTTCCTCAGCCAGGCTTCGGAGCGTCAGGACAAGTTCTGGTGGAACTTCGTGCTCGCGGCGGAGCAAGTCGAGGACCAAGAGTTCGCGGGTTGAAAACGCCACCGACCTGGCGGAACTGGCCTTCTCAAGAAACTGAAGAAAGCGTGGATCCTGAAGTTGTCCATGTAGCGTGAGAGAAACCTGATGGGCGTCCGTATTCGTGAAGTCCGGCAGCGGTTTGCTTTCACGGATTGCCGCGTCGAAAATCCGGTCAAAACCTTGACCGGCACGTTCGACTAAACCGCATCGGGCAAAGTTGTCAACGAGTCGTCTGTTCCTGGGCGACTGACGATCGATGATGTTCTGTACCGTTATTCCCGGTGGAAAACCACCCGGACTGACAATCTCCAATCGGCGCGGGTATTGCCGAATCATCACTGATCCATGATTGCGATAGTCTCTGTGTCCGACCGAGTTGAGGATGGCCTCACGAATCGCAGCTTCACTGAAAGTCGGCACGTCCACCATGAACAAGCCGTCTTGAAAGTGCTGAACATCATTACGCAGATTGACCGTGTCCCACAGTTTGTCGTAGAAGGAGAGGAATCCCTGCCGGTACTCGCTGCGTTGATTCGCGGGGCCTGCGATCTCAGTAGAACGGTACTCGAAGACCACTTCACAGTGAGAAAGATGGCGGCCCATTGCCTTGTTTGTACCAAGCAGAATCAGCGCCGCATAGGTGACATTCTCACCGTCTACCAGTTCAGCATCAGCCAGAAGTTGAGAAATAGGCATCTTGCCCAATGCGGCGTTGCCTGACTTCTTCTGCCATCGCCGCCGGAACTCTTCGATGGCAAGCGGATCGAGATCTGTGGGCCGCGCGTTCACGCAAACTTCTGCCGTAAAATCCGGCCCAGATTCGTCGAAGATTCGCTTGAGCTGATCCGGTGTCATTGGCACCAGATCTTCGCCACCTCTCATCCAGTATGCACCGCCAATGGAAATCGGCATGCCGATTGGTCGTGACGGAACGCTGAATACGAGTACGCGACCGTCGGGGTGCTCCACTGCTTCGACGTTGACCCGAAGTCGCAGTTGCTCAATCAGCCCAGCTTTTGTCCGTTCGAGTTCTGGAAAAGCCGCGCTTCCCACGACAAATCGAGGTGGCTTGTCTGTCACGCCCAGAATAATCGTTCCGCCACCTTCGTTGGCGATAGCAGCACAGTACTTCACCAACTTGTCGAAATGAAAATTCTGTTTCGCTTCCTTGAACTCAAGGTGCTCATCCTCTGATGACGCAGCCATCAAAGTTTGAAGTTGGACCAGCGAAGTACTCACCTGCACGGCAACCTCTCCTGCACTTCCCGCGTACTGGATCCGATCGCGCCGCACCGTCCTCGACGCTCGATACCCGTCGGCCCGTCCGGCACAATCACAGATCGCATACTCCGCAGGAATTCTAGCGCGTCAAGCAACACGGCCTGCTGTTGCAAACGGCGGTGCAGAATCTCCAAGCTACGGCCCCTCTGATATCGAGAGGAACCAGGCCACTTCAAGCTCGCACTTCGCAACACGGCAACTCACTCTCGCATGTCGCCCTGCTTAGAACCCCGCCTTACTGAACGAAACAACCTTCCCACCACTCATCGTCACCGAAATCTCGCGGCGATTGCTCTTCCACACCCACACTTCCGGAGGCGAGCCGCCCGTCGACCCGATGCCCGCCGCGGAAATGCTCATGCCTGCCACTTCCTGGCGCGTTCCCTTGCCGCCCATGATCCGCTCCACATCCGAAAGCGTCATGCCCGGCTGCAGCTGCGCATAGGTGTCACTGGAGACCTGCGCCTCGCACCCGCCAAGCACACTCGCCGTCGCCGCGGCTCCCAGAAGACACGCCGCGCCAATCCATCCACTCGCAAGAACCTGACGAATGCCGGTAGTCCGCATCTGCATGCTCCTTGTCATTGGCCAACCACGTGAGAAGAAAACGCACCTTGGAGAACCCCGGGGTCCATCGCCCAGAACGGGCAGAACGCCGGTAACCAACCGCCCCACCACTCGAACAATCCCCTGCCCCGCCCAACCTTCCCCCCAGTCTAGCCCCGCCCCCGCCCGCAACGCCGCTCCCGTACCCTTCCCCCACTTCTCATGCACCCCATCGCACAGCTCCGCAACATCCGCAAGACCTACTACAAGCCTGATGGCTCGATCATGGTCGAGGCCCTCCGCGGCATCGACCTCACCTTCATGCCCGCCGAGTACGTCGCCATCATGGGCTCCTCCGGCTCCGGCAAATCCACCCTCATGAACGTCCTGGGCTGCCTCGACCGCCCCTCCGATGGCCAGTTCCTGCTGGGCGAACGCGATGTCGTCAACATGAGCGACGAGGAACTCTCCCAGTTCCGGGGCCGCACCATCGGCTTCATCTTCCAGTCGTTCAACCTCATCCCCGAACTCACCATCGTCGAGAACGTCGCCACCCCCCTCTTCTACCAGAAGATCCCCCGCAAGGAACGCACCGAGCGCGCCCATGACGCCCTCCGACTCGTGGGCCTGGGCGATCGCCTCGACCACCGCCCCAAGGAACTCTCCGGCGGCCAGCAACAGCGCGTCGCCATCGCCCGAGCCCTGGTCACCAAGCCCATCGTGCTCATGGCCGACGAACCCACCGGCAACCTCGACTCTGCCACCGGCAAAGCCATCCTCGATGTCTTCGACCAGCTCAACGCCGATGGCATGACCATCCTCATGGTCACCCACGACGATTCCGTCGCCCACCGCTGCAAGCGCATCGTCCGCCTCAAGGACGGCAATCTCGAAACCGATCGCCCCTCCCCGCGCATGCTCGGCGAACCCGCCCCGGTCTGAATCAACACCCCTCCTCCGTGCCACAGGACGCTCGCACTCTCCAAGCCCCAATCGCACGCAAGGCTGGCTTGACACCTTCTTTGTCTTCCATCCTGTACATCCTGTACATCCATGTTCCCTTCCCCACTCAGAAATAGAACATGGATAGACAGGATTGACAGGATGAGGAAAAGAGCAGCGTCAGAACCAGAGGGAGCGGTGCGAGCAGGGTCCGGCCCGATCCATGTGGTCAGCCAGACCGCGTGAATCACACATCCAAGGTTCCGCCGCCCCCCTTCCCCCCTCCACGCCCGGGCTGGGCGGTCGCCCCTAACATTGCACGTCGAATAAGGCCGTTATCCGAGTGAGCGAGATCACCGCCACGAGGGCGATCCGTTCCCCGCTGGAGAATCCACACCGTGCGCGCAGACATTCAGTACAACAACATCATCGATTCCGATGAGGCCCGCATCGCCCAGGCCGCGGCGGACAACGCCCCCAACCTCGATGCCCACCTCATCAACCAGCGCGATTTCTACATCACCCAGCGCTACCACAGATACACCCACGAAAATCACAGCGTCTGGCATGACCTCTTCGTCCGCCGCTGGAACGTCCTCGAACAGCAGGTCAGCCGCACCTTCATCGATGGCCTGCGCATCCTGCGCCTCGTCCCCGACAAGATCCCTCTCCTCTGCGACACCGTCCTCGAAGAAGACTGCACCATCGCCGATGGCACCGTTCTCCCCAAGGGCACCAAGCTCGAAGGCATCAACCGCTATCTGGGCGAAGTCTCCAGCTGGGCCAGCTACGGCGTTCCCGGCTACCTGACACCCAAAGCCTTCTTCGCGTGCCTCGCGCATCGCCAGTTCCCCACCACGGTGCTCATCCGCCCGCGCGATGTGATGGACTATCTGCCCGAGCCCGACATCTTCCACGATGTCTTCGGTCACGTGCCGCTGCACGCAAGTCGCGTTTTTGCGGACTTCCTGCAGACCTACGGCAAGGCCGCACTCTGCTGCAACGATGAATACCACATCAAGCGCCTGGGCCGGCTCTTCTGGTTCACGGTCGAGTTTGGGCTCATCAAGGAAGATGGCCGCACGAAGCTCTACGGCGCAGGCCTGGTCTCAAGCCATGGCGAAAGTGCCTACGCACTCGACGGCCAGTGGGAAAAGCCCGGTCACACCGCGCCCGACAAGACGCCCCGGCCTGTCGCTGAATGGCGCCCATTCGATCTCGAACGCATCTGCGAAACCGATTTCGAAATCGATCACTACCAGCCCATCTACTACGTGCTCGAATCCTTCGAGCAGCTGCGCGATGCGATGAACACCTACGCCGAACAGGTGATCGGTGCGTCGACGCTTCGCTCGCTCACGGTTGGTGCGTGAGGAAAGTACAGGACTCCCGCGGCGTCAATAAGGCCCTCTGAGTCGGTCGCGTCGGTGTGAACAATCGTGGCTCGGTGCACCTAAGCCCCTCACATCGCAACAACCCGATTGGCCCTTGCTCCGCGTCGCACGCTTCCGTTGGGAGCGCCGTTGATGTTGCACATCCGCTCCAGGGATCGCCGCTCTGACGAAACGCCAGTCCGAAACGACCGTGGCCCGTCGCCGCGTGGGTCTGTTAGGTATGGCGATAATCACGTAGCGAAATCACTTTAGACTCGGCAACGAGGTGTGAAATCTCCAAAAACAAGAACGCCCAGCGGTGAGGCTGGGCGCTTTCCGGGGGGCGAACCCCGGCGTGGTTTGTTCAGGGGCAATTGTACGGCGGGAACCGCCTATGTCAAGAATCATCGGGTACATCGACGGGTACAACTTGTATAACGGCCTGCGCGACCGGAACTGACGGCAGTTCTACTGGCTCGACCCGCACAAGCTGATCGAATCCCTCGCCCCCCGGCAGGGGATTGTCACCTCCGCAAAGTACTTCACGGCACGAGTGAAGGGCCCAGATGACAAGCGAGGAAGACAAACAGCGTTTCTCGATGCCATCAATGCGATCTCCCAAAGCGAGGTGATCCTCGGCAAGTTCTATTCCAAACCTCGAAGGTGCCGTACCTGCAACGCCTCGTGGATCACCTACGAAGAAAAGATGACTGACAGTGCCATCGCGAGCCACCTCGTGGCCGACGCATTCAGAGATCAGTTCGACACGGCCTATCTGATCGGTGGAGATACCGATATCGTGCCAACCATCAAGATGGTGCGCCATTGGCTCCCGCAGAAGCGTCTGTACGTCTGGTTTCCCCCCGCACGAACGAACAACGAAGTTGCAGCTCACTGCCACGACTCCGGTCAGATCAACGGCGAACACCTCAAGAGATCGCAAATGCCAGAACTGGTTCATTGCAACGGAGTCCTCATCCAACGCCCATCCCGATGGAGCGGCGGCCGTTCGGCCGGAACATGACGCCGCGGCCACGAGAGCTCGCAACTTTCGCTTCCACCCCTGCGTCGATGCCTCAGCCCGTTGATCCGACCCGCACCTCAGACCCGACCCTGCTCAGACCTCGTCTACCGCACCCCGCAAGTTTCCCCTTCTGCACTCTTCCCGATCTTTCCCCTCTCCCGCACTTGCCTCCCCCCCTAGCATTGCCCGGTGCTTCGTTTGCGCACCGCGGCGGGTTGTTCCTGTCGCACCGTTCGAGAGGTTGAGAGAGTTCAGACATCCTACTTGCCGCACCCGGGCTAAAGCCTGGTTATGGAGATTCGACCGCGATGCTTCCCAAGCCGCCGCCGCGTGAGCCCAGCATGGGCTTCCTGTACTGCCCCCCATTCCGCGTCTTCGGCGAGTCCATCGCCGGTGAAGCCACGTGCCTCCAGATCCCTGAGTTCGATCTCGGCTTCGACATCGGCAACTGCCCCCGCGCAATGCTCTCGTGCAAGCACCTGGCCATCACCCACGGCCACATGGACCACATCGGCGGCCTGGCCTACTTCTGCTCCCAGCGCCGCTTCCAGGGCATGGGCAACGGCCGCATCATCTGCGATGAACGCATCGCCCCCGCCATCAAGCGCATGATGGATGGCTACGTCGATCTCGAACGCCAGCGCACCCCCTACGACCTGATCCCCATCAAGCCCGATCAGCCCGTCGAGATCAAGAACAACATCCTCCTCCGCGGCTTCGAAACCGAACACACCTGCCCCAGCTTCGGCTACACCGTCAGCGAACGGCGCACCAAGCTCAAGCCCGAGTTCATCGACCTCCCGCAGGAAAAACTCCGCGAACTCAAGGACCGGGGCGTCGAAATCACCCGCTCCTTTGAGATCCCCCTCATCGCCTACACCGGCGACACCGCCCCCGGACCACACCTGGTCCGCGAAGACGTCCGCCGCGCCCAGATTCTCATCACCGAGTGCACCTTCCTCGAACCCGACCACAAGGAACGGGCTCGCGTGGGCATGCACATGCACATCGATGACCTGGCTGAGTGGCTGCGCGTCGTCGAGAGCCAGTACGTCGTCCTCGTCCACATCTCCCGCCGCACCGACATGTCGATTGCCCGCAAGCGCATCGCTCAGGTCGCCGGCGAGAAACTGGCGCAGAAGGTCCTCTTCCTCATGGACTACAAGGGCAACCGCGAACGCTACGAGCAGCAGTTCGCCGCGTCCGAGGCCAAGGAAGGTCGCAAACCCGACCCCGCCGCGGCTCCGGAAGCAGCCGATCCGGCCGAGGATTGACCCGCGACTGCCAGATCCGCAAGTCAAGCGCATCTACTGGGGTTTTTTGCTGATTTCTGCCGTTTTCTGGCCGTTCGTGCGGTGTACGCACGACCAGAATTCGAGTCGAAAAAAGTTCCGCCAAAGAATGATCCTCGGGCATTGACACCGGGCGGAGCATGAAGTATCTTCATCCCCTCAGCGCGGAGTGAATTCACGGAGCCCGGACCGAATCGTTTCCATTCGTTTGAAACGCGCAAGAACGGACGCAAGAGTGTTCATTCAGTGGCTCGCGGCAATGGATCTTGGTGAGATCCATTTCGTGGCTACGGCTTCACTGTGGGGTGACGCCGATGGTGGGACAGCTCGTTCGGGCCTGGTGAGGCTCGTACGCGGCTGAATCGGTGTCTGAATCAACGACGGCGCTGATTCAGTGTTTGGGTCAAAGGGTGTTCGAACAAATACGAAGGACGGTCGATGGTGGACCAAGATCGGCAGGTCTGGGGAGACATGCTGGCGCACTTGCGCAACTGCCACCCGGCGGTATGCAGGCAGTGGTTCGAGGAACTCGAACCCTGCGGCGTAGCCGGAGGCACGATGCAGCTTCGCGCTCGCTCCGTTGTACACAGAGACTATCTCCGCCGCGAATGCGCGGACCCGTTCAATGACGCCGCGCGGTCCGTCACCGGTCGCCTCATTGCCGTCCGCTTCCTGGGCCCGGATGATGCCGCCCAGGTCGCCCCGCCGCCCCCGCGCCGCGCCACGATCATCGACGCGCCCAAGCCCGCCCTGGGCATCGAAGTCAAACCCGCACAGGAACCAGTCACCACACAGAACGGCCACGCCGCGAACGGAACTGGCATCAACGGCACCGGCTCGAATGGCCTTGGCACAAACGGGGTGGCTCCGTCCATCCTCGAGCCGCGAGTCCCCCTTGAACCGCGCCGGCCCACCGAGCCCCGCCTCATCGTCACCAGCCATTCCCGCAACACGCCCACACGCTACGACTCACTGGTCGTCAATCCCGACTACTGCTTCGAGAACTTCGTGGTGGGACCCGGAAACCGCATGGCCCACGCCGCGGCGATGGCCATCGCCGCCAACCCCGGCCGCGTCTACAACCCCTTCTTCGTCCACGCCGGCGTCGGCCTGGGCAAGACCCACCTCCTGCAGGCCATCTGCCTTCGCATCGCCGAGGCCAACCCCAACGCGGTGATGTACTACACCTCGTGCGAAGGCTTCGTCACGCAGTTCTTCGAGAGCGTCCAGAACGGCGAAATGGCCGAGTTCCGCCACCGCTTCCGCGATGTCGATGTCCTCGTCATCGACGACATCCACTTCCTCGCCAAGCGAGAGAGCTCACAGGAAGAGTTCTTCAACACCTTCAACGCCCTCTACCAGGCCAACAAGCAGATCATCCTCTCCTGCGATGCCCCGCCCGAAGACATCCCCGATCTCGAAGATCGCCTCGTCAGCCGCTTCAAGTGGGGCCTGGTCACCCGCATCGAACCCCCCATCTTCGAGACCCGCGTCGCCATCTTGAAGTCCAAGGCCGCCATCCGAGGGCTCTCCCTCCCCGATGACGTTGCCTGCTTCATCGCCGGTCGCCTCAATACCAACATCCGCGAACTCGAAGGCGCGGTCGTCAAGCTCCACATCCAGTCCACCGTCGAACAGCGCCCCATCGACATGAGCCTCGCCAAGGAGGCTCTGGGTGACTCCATCCCCGAACCCAAGGGCGAACCCACGCTCCAGGCCATCATCGGGGCTGTCACCGAGTTCTACGGCGTCCGCCTCACCGACCTGCAGAGCAAGGGCCGCCAGCGGTCCATCGCCCTGCCGCGTCAGGTCTGCATGTTCCTGGCCCGCCGCTGCACCCGCCACTCCCTCGAGGAGATCGGTGGCTTCTTCGGTGGCCGCGATCACACGACCGTCATGCACGCCGTCGAAACCGTTGAAGGCAAGCGCAAGCTCGACAGCGAGTTCGACCTCGTTGTCCGTACCCTCGAAGACCGCATCAGAGCCCCCAAGGCTGCCTGACACAATCCAAACAAGTAGCCCTCGGCACCCGTGGCGGGCGACCGTGGCGATGCCAGATTCCCACCCCTGACCCCGAATCTGAAGACGTACCCGCGCACTTCCTTCCCCCCCCCGCTCCCCCGCCCGCCTTCCGCCAGGACCACCCTTGGTCTTCCTCTCCTTCAACTCACACCGGCACGGCCCCCTCCCCTCCCCGACGGAGCCCGAGAGCGGCGGAACAACCGAAGACCCCATCGATGCCCAGCTCGTGGAGGGCATCCTCCGAAACGACCGGGAAGCCTGGGGAGCCCTCTATACCCGCCACCAAAGCCGCGTCTTTGCCGTCTGCTTCCAGATGGTCCACGACCGCGAGCTCGCCAGCGACCTGACCCACGACACCTTCGTCAAGGTCATCAAGGGCATTGCGTCCTTCGACGGCCGAGCCAGGTTCACGACCTGGATGACCCGGATCGCAATGAACGTCTGCCTCTCCAAGATCCGTTCGGAGAAGCTGCGTCGCCACGCCAGCCTGGATGCCCCTACCAAAGACCGAGAACACGGCCGCGGGGCCGATCTCGAACAGAACCGGGAACATTCCCACACCAGCAGCGTCGAAGCAAGTGAACAGAAAGAGCGCGTTCTCGCGGCTCTTCGCAAGTTGGACCCCGACCAGCGCGCCGTGCTCATTCTCGCCGACGCCCAGGGGCTCAGTTACGAAAGCATCGCGGCAACGCTTCAGGTCGCCGTCGGAACCGTCAAGAGCCGCCTCTTCCGCGCCCGCGCTGCCCTGAAAGATAAAATGGAACTCCTCGACAAGCCCGACTACTCACAAACCCCCTGAACCCCCGAAAACCGAAATCTGAAATTTCAAATTTCAAATCCTCCCCTCCCCGCTCCCCTCCCACTTCCCCCGCTCCCCCCAATGCCCGTCCCCTCCACCAACTCCTTCCCCAACCCTCAGCCCAACCCGCTGAGCGAGGAGTTCATCATGGACTGGGTCGATGGCCGGATTGAAGACTCCAAGGCCGCCGCGATTGCTCGCGATGCCGGCCGCGCGGAACTGATCGACGAGGTCGCCGCGATGAAGTCCAATCGCGACATCATGGCCTCCATGACCTTCATGGATTCACCGCAGGCCGATCCGACTCAGCTGCTGGCACTGCTGGACGCTCCACGCGCCGCGGCGACGCGCGACGCCTTCCCCACCTTCAAGTTCACCCCGCACACGACTCAACCCAGCCGCGCCACCTTCGTGCGTCCGCGGCTCGCCCTCTGGCCGCTGGGCATGGCCGCCGCGGTCTCACTCGCGGCATTCATCGCCCTGTCCACCTCGCGCCAAGCCACTTCACCAAAGACCACGTCCACCACCACATTGGCTCAGGCCAATCCGACCGCCAATGAACCGGCTCATTCAACCGAGCCCGTGGATGTCACCCCGCAGGACACCCGCATCGCCGCGGCTGACCCGGCACAGGACGATCTGCCTTCTCGTCTGGTGATCGATGCCGATCGCGCCATCGAGCTGGCGCGCGAAGGACGCCTCCTGGTGCGCGTCGCCGCGACCCAGCCGGAACTCTTCATCACGCCCCTTGACACCCTGGTCTCAGGCGACATCAACTGGCGCATCAGCGATGAAGTCTCCCGCAGCATGCTCGCGGCAGTCAGCCCCTACTTCGGCGCCGACACCGGCGTCATGCCCGCTTCCGAAGTCGGCCCCAACGAAGGCCGCTTCCTGACCGCCGAGATGTTCGGACCCCCCCAGGTGTTCGCCACGAGCCACGCCGCGATGGCCTCCGCCATCACCACGACGCGCTCCACGACCTACCTGCTGCACGTCAGCAACGAGTCCAGCGCACTCGAAGGCCTCAAGCACACCATCACCTCACGCTTCGGCGCGAATGTGCTCTTCGAGGAAATGCCGCGGAGCATGCGCTCCAGTTCCGACAACGATCCGGAACTCTCCGTTCCGATCATCGTCGAACAGCGCTGAGCACGCAACTCGTTTCACAAGCTCTCGTCAAAGATGCCGATCCTGCTGGCGCAAGGTCCCTCGCGACCACACCAAACTCCGAAGATGCGCGCCCACCGCCGCGCACATGGGAACGTCGGAACTCAGGAACTTCTCCCCCCGCCTCACCCCCCAAACGCCCCCTCCGCCACCACGATCGCCCTCGCCAGCGCCGCGGCTTTGTTCACCGTCTCCTGATACTCATCATCCACATTCGAATCCGCCACAATCCCGCCAGCCGCCTGCAGGTGATACACCCACTCCTCCCCGTTCTTGAGCCCCGTGGGCACCACCATCGTCCGCAGCGCCAGCGCGATGTCCATGTCGCCATCAAGGCCCACATACCCCATGCCGCCGCCGTACGGCCCGCGGCGCACCGGTTCGAGTTCATCGATGATCTGCATCGCGCGGATCTTGGGCGCACCTGAAATCGTCCCCACAGGCAGCGCCGCACGCAGCGCATCCCAGCAGTCAAGCCCCTCGCGCAGCGCACCCGTCACCGTGCTGCTAATGTGCATCACGTGGCTGTAACGTTCAATCTCCATGATCGCCGGCAACGCCACACTCCCCGCCTGCGCCACCACACCCACATCGTTGCGACCAAGATCCACCAGCATGATGTGCTCGGCGCACTCCTTCTGATCCGCAAGCAGCTCCTTCGCGAGCGCAGCATCCTCTTCAACAGTCCGCCCGCGCCGCCTCGTCCCCGCCAGCGGCCGGTTCGTGACGGTCCGCTCTCCACCCGGCCCCCTCTTCACGCGGCAGAGAATCTCCGGCGAACTGGCCACCAGAATGCACCCCTCACACTGCATGTACACCATGTACGGACTGGGATTCACCGCCCGCAGCGCACGATACACATCAAACGGATCCGCCTTGCTCCTGCGCTCAAATCGCTGCCCGAGCACTACCTGGAAGATGTCACCCGCCTTGATGTACTCGCGCGCCTTGCCCAGCATCGCCGCGTGCTCTTCGCGCGTGATGTTGCTCGGCAGTGCTGCAGGCATTCCCAGCTCCCGCTCCATCAACCCGCTCGCCAGGGGCTTGCTGTGCCGCTCGATCTGTGCAAGCTTGGCCTTGAGCTCGCTCACCACCGCGTCATACATGAAGTCTGCATCATCATCCGCTCCGACGAACGCCAACTGCACGATGAAGAGCACCTTGTCGACATGATCGAAGGCAATCACGCCGTCATAGAACCCAAAGTGCAGATCCGCCAGGTTGCGATCATCCCGCGGCGCATTCGCAAACGGCAGCTTCCCCGGCTCGCCGTAGCGCACCGAGTCGTACGCCGCGTACCCGAACCAGCCGCCCAGCACGCATGCCGGAAGTTCATCCTTGCTCCCGCGCGCGGGAGGCCGGCACAGCTTGATGTGCGCCGTGCGGTGCCGCAGCTGTGCGAATGGATCATCACTGGGCAGCGGCGTCGCGATCATCGTCGGCGCATCATCGCGCTGCATGCGGATCGAAATCGACCCTCGCCCCGTAGCGCTCCCCTTGCAGACGATCTCCTCGACCGGATGCGATCCCAGAATCGAGTATCGCCCCTGCCGCTCGCCGCCTTCGACTGATTCAAGCAGAAATGAAGGACTGTTGCGCTGGTCCGGTGCGACCAGACGGCGATACGCCAGCACAGGCGTGAGCTGATCACTCAGCACGCGCAGCGCGAGCGGAATCGCGAGCGTGACATTCGTGCCATACTCGCCGCGGCACGCGCGCACATACGCCGCAAACTCTTCACGATTCAGATTCGGCATTGCTCAGTTCCCACGTTACCAGCCGGCGCGCAGCTCGCCGACCAGGTCGCGGGCCAGCCGCGCCGCCGCGGCATGCTGCCCCGTCTCCACCCGCTCACCCACGCCCGTCGCCGGCACAAACGTGTCCGTCGCCGTGAACTTGCGCCGACTCGTCAGCATCGCGCCGCTGCGCTCATCCTTCCAGTCAAAGTCGACCGTGATCTGGTACGCAAGCTCCTGGATGAGCCCCGTGCCCGAGCGCACGCTCAAGCGACGCATCTGCACATCCGTGATGGCCCCGCGCAGCACCGTGTCTGCACCCTCCTGCGCCGTCACCTTCAGACCCGTTGAACGCTGCATCTCCTTGATCACCGCCTCCGTCACCACGGTCTCAAGACCCGGCGTCGTCGACGTGTTCTTGAAGATCGGCACGCTCACCGACTTCACATCCGCCGGAAAGCCCGTGCCGAATGAATACCCCTTGCGCGGATCCGCACTGCACGCGCCAAGACCCGCTGCGAGCAGCACAGTCGCCGTCACCATCACAACGCTGGCTGGCCACTTCACTTGCCACCTGCCTTCGTCGTGTCGATCGGCTGCTTGGCCTCGTCCTGCCTGGGGGCCGCCGCGTCGGCACCCGCCTTCGCATCCGCGGCATCGGCTGGCTTCACATCCGTACGACCCGGCACTACACGCGGCTTCACCGGCGCTTCGAGCGGCCACCCGTTCTTCGTCAACGTATCCGCCGCGATCTGCGCCGCACCCGACTGCGGATGCTTGCGCAAGAGCCGCTGCAGTGTCAGCCGCTGCGACGGTGGATCACCCCGCTTCTCGTACCACGCCGCGACTTCGAGCAACTGCCGCGCGGTCTGTTCATCAAGACGTGCCGTCAGCACTTCGCCAAGACCGCTGCGCTCCGCATCGACGGGATACTCGGTCTGATACCGCTGCGCCTGATACTTGGCTTCCACCAGACCCGAAGCGTCGTAGCTGGGGCCCTTGAACTGCGCGATGTTCGCGTACACCCGCCGCTGCATCGCCTTTTGACGGAACTCGCTGCGCGGGAACAACGTCAGGAAGACGTCATAGCTCTCCGCCGCCATCCGCAGATCGCGCTCGTCGTAGTAGTAATCCGCCAGCGCCAACATCGCTCGCTCCGCCAGGCGGCTGCCCGGAAGGCGTTCGTTGATGCGCATGATGATCTCTTCGGCAATCGGAATGCCCGAGTCGATGCGGAACAAGCCCAGCGACTTCTTGCGAAGCCCGCCAAGGTACAGCTTCGCCACCTCGAACTCACGCTCCAGCGCCCGCACGAAATACTCGCTGCCCGCATAGTCCTGCGTGATGCGCTCGTAGTCGTACAACGCCTCGAACTCGTTCCCATCCTCCAGAATCGCATCGCCGCGGACCAGGAAGGCCTCGGGCAGATTCGGATTCTTCGTGGTCTCGTTGGCCTCGATCCACGTATCCAGAATGTCAATCGCCTTCGACGCCTCGCCCTCGGCCAGCAGCTTGCGAGCCCCCGCAATCACCGCGGCATCGCTCCCGGGCTCCGGAGCCGCCTTGGCCTCCCAGCCCGTCCCCGTCATCTCAAAAACCTTCTGCTGCCCCATCGCCCCACCAGCCGCGCACGCCACCACCAGGGCAGCCAACACCGTCCGACCAACTCGTCGCGTCGTCACTTGCATGCCCGGAGAGTATGGAGCCCAACCCCACCCCGGCACTCCCCAAATGGCACGCCCAAATGGCACGTCGCAGCGGCTGCCCTGAGCCGCTGCTGCGTGCTTCCCACCCGACGTCTGGATCGAACACTCCCCAGAAGCCCAACCACCTCGCCACGGGCAGGAAGCACGCATCGCCCCGCAAAGCCGGGCTGCTACGTGCCATTTGGGAGTGGCCGCTTCATCTGGCACGTCGCAGCGGCTGCCCTGAGCCGCTGCTGCGTGCTTCCCACCCGACGTCTGGATCGAACACTCCCCAGAAGCCCCGACCACCAC
>JBILUL010000065.1:0-23738 GCA_044371005.1 Phycisphaerales bacterium
GTGTTCAGGTCACCGGTGACTTCAAGCTCGATGTGGTCCAGGGTCGCGTCTATGACGGCAACTCGATCGACGGCAACAACAATCCCATCGCGCCGGTCATCAACGGCGGCGGTCTGAGTGGAACAATCTGGCGTGACATTTCGATCGACCCCCGCAACGGCAATCTTGCTGCTCGCTCCAGCAACGATGTGGTCATCGCCCGCCGCGATGCCTTCAACGGTGTTGCATCCAAGGTAGTTGTCTCGTGCGATACCGGAACGACCTGCGACGATCTGCCCTTTGCAATCCTCCAGCGCACCGAACTCCTGTGGGGCTCTGCCGCGGGCGACATTGTGATCTACAACCGCCAGGCGTCCGGCACGAACTTCAGCGACATCGTTCTGGCCGCGGATCTGGACGGAAATCCGGTGCCCCTGACTTTCAAGGACCTCGATGGGACGCCCTTCAGCGTCACCAGCGCCCCCGGCTACTTTGACTTCTCATGGGACGGCGTCAATGGCCGTCTGGCAGTTCTCGACTTTGCCAACCGCTACGCGTACATCTTCGAGGTCGAGACCACCCCCACCTGCGGCCCCTGCTTTGCCGACTACAACCAGGACGGCGGCGTTGACGGCGGCGACATCGAAGCCTTCTTCACGGACTGGGAATCGAGCGCGGGCTGCTCTGACGCCAACCTCGATGGCGGCGTCGATGGCGGTGACATCGAAGCCTTCTTCACCCAGTGGGAAGCTGGCGGCTGCTGAACCCGCCTGGGGCGCAGGATCCACACACACCAAACACCATGCAGGGGCACCGAAAGGTGCCCCTGTTGGTTTTACTCGCATCCAGAAAGGCACTTGCCCCTCGGGAAGCCGGATGCAGTCGTGTACGGTCCTCTACCCTGTGCTGTCGTCATCACGCCTGCGCTACCCGCGAGACGGGCACCTCCACTTACGCACTGAACCCAGTCCCACGATGCCCGCATCAACCTCATCACGCCGCGGGATCCGCGATCGACGCCCGACCGGGCACGATCGAGCATCGGGCCCGGAGCTGATCAAGTCGTGGTTCGCGGCGCGGGGCTGGACTCCGTTTCCATTTCAGCTCGCCGCGTGGGAGGCACAGCAGCGCGACCAGAGCGGTCTGATCCAGGTGCCAACCGGTGCCGGCAAGACCTACGCCGCGTTCATGGGGGCACTGGCGCGAACCATCGACCGCGAGCGGGCCTCGCCAACCCAATCCGGGCTTCAGATTCTCTATGTCACTCCGCTGCGAGCCGTTTCCAGAGACATCGAGCTGGCACTCCGGCAACCCACTGTGGACCTGATGCCGCACCTTCTGGTTGAAAGCCGCACAGGCGATACCGGCACCTCCGCGCGGGCTCGCCAGCGAGATCGCCTCCCGCACATTCTGATCACCACGCCTGAATCGCTGTCGATCCTCCTGACTCGGGAAGAATGTCACGCCCAGTTCGGCTCGCTGCAGTGCGTCATTCTCGATGAATGGCACGAACTCCTGGGCAGCAAACGCGGGACGCAGACGGAACTCGCGCTCAGCCGCGTTCGAAGTCTGTCCCGCGATGTCCGGACATGGGCACTTTCCGCCACGCTCTCAAACCCGCAGGAAGCGGCCCTCGCCGCGTGCGGGGGCGGCACCCCGATGCTCATTCAGGCGAGCATCAAGCGGGAGATCGTGGTCGACAGCATCATCCCCACCGACATGAGCCGCCTGCCGCTGGCGGGTCATCTGGGCCTGGCGATGCTGCCCGATCTGCTCGATTCGCTTGATCCGGCGCAGTCGACACTCGTCTTCACCAACACACGGTCGCAGGCCGAACGGTGGTTTCACGCCATTCTCGCGGCACGCCCTGAGTGGACCGACCTGATGGCACTGCACCACGGCTCGATTGACCGCACCGAGCGTGAAGCCGTTGAATCCGGACTCAAGAGCGGGGCGCTGCGAATCGTCGTCGCGACCTCATCGCTTGACCTTGGCGTTGATTTCGCGCCCGTCGAGCGGGTGATTCAGATCGGTTCACCCAAGGGAGTCGGGCGATTGATCCAGCGTGCGGGCCGGTCCGGGCACCGTCCCGGTGCGCCATGCCGCGTGACCTGCGTTCCCACGCACGGGCTCGAGCTCCTGGAGATCGATGCCGCACGGCGTGAAGTCGCGGCGGGAAGAATCGAACCCCGCACGCCTGCCCACAAGCCCCTGGATGTCCTGGCACAGCATCTGGTGACGCGTGCCATGGGCGGCGGCTTTGCCGCGGCGGACCTGTTCGACGAAGTTCGGGGCGCGTGGTCCTACCGTGATCTGACTCGCGAGGAGTTCAACTGGGCACTGGCACTGGTGGAACATGGCGGCGACACGCTCGCCGCGTACCCGGACTATCACCGCATCCGCCCCATCGACGGCATTCACCATGTCACCGACCAGCGCATCGCCAGAGTCCACCGGCTCAACATCGGCACCATCGTCAGCGATTCCACGATCGAGCTGCGCTACCTCTCGGGTCGCAGCCTGGGCCGGATCGAAGAGCACTTCGTCGGACACTTGCGGGTCGGCGAGAAGTTCGTCTTCGCCGGCAAAGTCGTTTCGTTCGCCATGATGAAGGACGCAACTGCCTACGTGAAGCCCGCACGCGGGTCCACCACGCACACCCCGATCTGGAGCGGCACCAAGCTCCCCATCAGCGAGAATCTGGGCAGTGCGGTTCGCGATTCGCTCTCGCGTGCGGCGAATCCCGCCACCGCTGACTCGGTTGAACTTCAGGCGGCCGCCGGCATCGCCGCGGTACAGACCCGCTGGAGCCGGATCCCTGCCGCGCACGAACTGCTCGTGGAAGCCTGCCAGTCGCGCGAGGGCTCACACGCCTTCATCTTCCCCTTCGACGGTCGGCTTGTCCATGGCGGCCTGGGCGCAGTGCTCGCCCTGCGTCTGAGCAGACTGCTCAAGTCCACCTTCTCGATCGCCGTGAACGACTACGGCCTCGAGTTGCTCAGCCCGGCACCGATCGCATTCGATGAACTGATCACCCCGGCACTCTTTGATCCGACGAACCTCGCCGACGACGCCGCGGCGAGCATGAACCACAGCGCCTTGGCCCGCCTGCAGTTCCGCGAAATCGCCCGCATCGCCGGGCTGATCACGCAGACGTACCCCGGCGTGCAGAAATCGGCACGGCAGACACAGGCCAGCGCAGGACTCCTCTTTGATGTGCTCAGCGAGTTTGACCCGCAGAACATGCTCCTGGCGCAGGCACGCCGCGAGGTCCTCGATCGCCACTTCGAGCACAACCGCCTTGCCCGATGCATGAAACGGCTCCACAGTTCGGAGCTCATACTCACCCGCCCCTCACGCTTCACGCCGCTTTCGTTCCCGCTCGTGATTGAACGTCAGGCGGCGCTGGTCTCAAGTCAGACCATCCTCGAGCGTGTGACGGCGCAATGCAATGAATGGGGGCTCTGACATCACCCCACGCGAAGCAATCCAACTCGAGATCCGCGGCCAGAGCATCCATCTGCTGGGAAGCCGCGTGGCCTTCTGGCAGGACACCGGCACCCTCCTGCTGGCGGACCTGCATCTGGGCAAGGCACAGGCACTTCGCAGCATGGGAGCGGCCCTCCCGGCCACTGCCATGCTGCACCAGCAGATCAGGCTGCTCGAATCGGTCCGCGCGAACACCAACGCATCGAGCATGCTGATTCTGGGTGATCTGCTGCATGCACCTTCGGGCGTCACGACGGATGTGATCACTGCGTTCAGCGAGTTCACCAGACGCAGCCAATGCCGCGTGCAGGTTGTGCCGGGCAATCACGACCGCATGCTCGAACGCGTCGCCGCGGCTTCAGGCCTGGAGATTCTTCCCGAGTCGCATGTGGTGGGCCCATTTGAGTTCACGCACGAACCACCAGTCCGACCCGGCGATCGATTCGTCTGGTGCGGGCACCTGCACCCGGCCATCACGCTGGGTGGCCGAGCTGATCGAATCAAACTCCCCTGCTTCCGCCTGAGCGAACACCGGTGCATTCTCCCCGCATTCAGTTCGTTCACCGGCGGCGCGCCGTTCAGCCGCGAATCAGTCGAACGAGTATTCGCTGTCGCGCAGCAGCAGGTCATCGAGGTCCCCTGAACGTCAAGCCTGCGGCTTCGAGCCGCCCGCAGCCGCGGCCTTGATCATCCGCGAGTGCGCACCGATCCCCAGCTCGCCCGTGGCGCGATCCAGCACGCGTCGATCCTTGCCGATCAGATACGTCACGCGGCGAACACCAAAGGGAATCGGAAGTCCGAACATCCCCATCGACTTGTAGGCTCTCGTCACCTTCATGCCCGCATCAGCCACCAGGTGGAAGGGCAGACGATTCATGCTCTTGAACCGGTCATGCATCGACTTTCCCTGGGGACTCACACCGATCACCGTGATTCCCGCCGCGGCGAGTTCCGAGTACAGATCACGGATCATGCACGCCTGCGCCGTACAGACAGGTGAAAAGTCCGCCGGATAGAAGTACACCACCACGGGCCCCCGATCGAGCAGTTCGTACAGCGACCCGGGTTCAAGCTGGATGTCTGGTGCGATGTCGCCGATCTCGAGCATGCAGCGAGGATAGCGCGCCGCGGCACCTCTACGATTCGCAAGATCATGAGCACTCAGTACATCGCCGAGCGTTTCCGCCCCCTGGGCTCGTCCGTCTTCGCCGAAACAACGCGGCTTGCCCAGAAGCACGGCGCGGTGAACCTCGCCCAGGGCTTCCCCGACTTCGATGGACCCGATGCCGCCAAGTCCGCCGCAATCGACGCCATCAACGCCGGCCACGCCCAGTACGCCCGCATGATCGGAATCCCCTCGCTCAACGCCGCGATCGCCGCTCGCTGGGCCTCCGAAGGCAAGGGCACGATCGACCCCGAGACTGAGATCACGGTCACCACCGGCTGCTCAGAAGGCATCATCAACACGATTGTGGGCCTGCTCAACCCCGGTGATGAACTTATCGTCTTTGAACCCTTCTTCGATTTCTACATCGCTGGTGCCGCGATGGCCGGTGCCACCTGCCGCTATGTGGCACTTCACCCGCCTCGGGAGCCCGGGCAGACGCAGTTCTGGTTCGATCCTGCGGAGCTCGCCGCGGCATTCACGCCGCGGACCAGGGCGATCATGATCAATACGCCGCACAACCCCACCGGAAAGGTCTTCACACGCGAGGAGCTCACGCTCATCGCCGACCTGTGCAAGAAGCACAACGTCATTGCCATCAGCGATGAGGTCTACGACCAGTTGATCTTCGATCCGTCGATGCCGCATATCTCGATCGCGACCCTTCCGGACATGCGCGACCGGACGATCACGCTCAACAGCCTGGGCAAGTCGTTCAGCCTCACCGGATGGAAGATCGGCTGGGCCATCGCCTGCCCGGCACTGTCTGCGGCCGTCCGGGCGTGCCATCAGTACATGACCTTCTCGAGCGCCACTCCGCTGCAGCACGGCGCTGTCGCGGCCATCACGAATCCTGGTGGCTTTCCGCAACGAACCGCGGCGTTGCTCGAGGGCAATCGTGATCGCCTCGCCGCGGCACTCACGCAGGCTGGCCTCACCGTCTTTCCGTCGTACTCGACCTACTTCCTCATGGCGGACCACACGCCACTTGGATACGGCGACGATCGTGCCTTCGTGCGGCACCTCATCGAGAACATCGGCGTCGCGGCCATCCCCCCCACCGCGTTCTATGGCCGCAAGGAACTGGGTGCCCCGCTGGTTCGATTCGCATTCTGCAAAAAGAAAGAGACGGTGGATGAAGCCATCCACCGTCTGAAGAAGCTCTCAAAGGCCCCCTGACTGATCCGTCAGCGAACCCGCAGATGACTCACCGGACGATTCAGCCGCCGCCGCCGGGCCCGCCAGCCCCGCCCATGACCGCCTGGAGCGACATCATGAGCCCCGCCGCGGCCGCTGCAGGATCAGCGAACTTGCCCGCCGAGATATCCGTGCCCCACGCCGACATCACTTCGCCAACCTTGGCGATCATGCCAGCCTGAGCCTGAAGCATGGGGACCATCTGTCCTTCAGCGGTCATGTCGATCGCCCATGCGCCATCCTTCTTGGCGAACTTGAGCGGGCGAGGCAATCCGTCACCCGTCGCCGTCGCACTGTCGCCCTCGACCGTGAACGAAAGGTCCGACGCCTTCAGCGAATCGCTCCCGGCACTGAGGCCCTGGGCCTTCATCATCTGGGCCATCATCGGATTCGAAGCGAGGACTTCGTTCATTGACTTCTGGAACTTCTCGCGGCAGGCCTTGTCGACCGCCTTGAGCGAGTCCTGCATGCCCGCGACCTGCTTGAGCGTGCTCTTGGCGGCATCATCAAGCCCAATCGCGGTGTCGATCAGCTCAGCGCTGCGACCCTCACGACTTGCAGTGAGAACCTGATCCGCAAACGCCAGAAGCGCCGGATCGACCGGTTCGGCCGATGCTGCCGGAGTCGCGTCAGGCGAGCCACCATCCGCAGCGGGAGCTTCCGCAACCGGTGCTGCGGGAGCAACACCCATCGCCAGATCCTTCGCCTTGGCGATCTGTTCGCCCAGCTTCGTGAAGCGTTCCTTCACGACCTTGTCCGTGACCCGTGCACTCTCAAATGCAGCCTTGGCCTCATCCAGCGCCTGGGCCGCCGCGTCAATCTCCGTCTTGGCTGCGTCACGGGCTTCGCCCGCTTTCTTCGCATAATCCGACGCATTCGGCAGCACGGGCTTCACCGAAGCCAGCGTATCAAGCGTCGCAGCGAGTGCCCGCCCGCCCTGCGCATTGGCCCAGTGCGTCTCGGCAATGGAGAGCTTCATGGAGCCCGCGATGACCTTCGACATGCCCGCCGAAGCCGTGTTCGACTTGGTGGACTTGCCCGAAGCGTCGTTGAACTGCTTCAAAGCCGCGGCGTACGCCTCGGTGAGGTTCTTGGAACGAAGCTCGATGATCTCGGCCACCACCTTGTCCAGATCGTTCGATGCAACCGTCGCCGCGTCCCTCGAAGCCTTCGCTTCGGCGCGTGACGCCGCGAGCCTGGCCTCAAACTCCGCGACCGCCGTGTCGAAGTTCTTGATCTGATTGCTCGCCTTGGCAGCAAGCAACGTGTGTTCATTGATGGTCGGAAGCATGAGGTCGGCCTGAGCCTGAAGCTTCCCGCCGCGGGTACGAAGATCATCCGCAACGCGGCGGAACTCATTGGCCTTCTTCACCACTTCGGCCGCCTCGGTGGCGGTCATCTTCACTGTTGACTGCGAAAGAGCCGCGTACTCACGCGCTGCTGCTTCGGCCTGCGTCAGCACTGCCTTGGCTTCAGATTCGAACTTCGCCCGCGACGCCTGAGCCGCGGCAAGCGATGCCTCATGCGTCTTGAGCTCGGCCTCGCGCTCAACCCGCAGCTTCTTGAACGCCGCGATGTCCGCCGACGGATCGAATGACTCCAGCGCATCTGCCGCGGAACTGTGACGCGAGCAGTCAGCCAGCAGGCCGTTGATCAGCGTGATCTTGTTCCGGACCTGCAGTTCCAGGTCCTTTGCAGCCAACGCGGCGATCTCGCCCTGGCCCTTGCTCGTTTGCGTCAGCAGCAACGCCGCGGAACCTTGCTCCGCCTGCGTGCCCGACGAAGCGGCGTCAGCCAGCGAGCCAGCGATTTCCTTGAGCTTTGCCTCGTACTTGGGAGTTCCAGTGCCGGGCGCCACGCCCACGGCATGCAGCGACTGGGTCGCGGCTTGCACCGCCTTGGTAGCGTCCGAACGCTGATCGCAGGCAGTCAATGCCGCGGTCCCGGCAAGAACCAGGAGCAGGAGAGCAGGGCGCACGCGAGTGTGAGACATCACCATGTTGATCCGTTCAACTGTTCTTTGAAGCCCGGCCCCGAGGGCCGCCAATGTGACCACGCGAACGGATCGCTCCGAACGCTTACCTTCCCCGCCACGAGGGTTTAGAGATTAGGCATCCTTCAACGGACTTGGCAGGGCATTCAGGACCGCATCTTGTTCTACCCGTCCATCCGGTTGGGGGTTCGCCCTCAAGTCCACTCCCAACCGACATTCCGTACATTTACCAAATACATCAACAGCCCTAGACGGCCTGACCTGAAGGAGCTCACTTCTCCGGAGGTGGGACACTCTGCCCCGCCGCGGCGTTTGGGTCAGCGGGCTTCGCCTCTGCTTTGTCCTCAGGCTTGGCATCGGGCTTTGCTTCGGGTTTGGGCTCTGGCTTGGCGGGCTTGCCCACGCCCAGCTGCCGCACGAAGAACTCCTCGAACTTGCGATAGCGGCCCAGGGTCTTGACGTCCCCGCCCAGACCGTGCCCACCGGTCGGATCGAGGAAGAGTTCAACATTGACCTCCTTCTTGGCCTTCAGGAGCTCCCGATAGACGCGAACAGTGTCCTGGAACAGAACATTGGAATCTTCCATGCCGTGGACGAGCAGGAGCCTTCCCTTGAGGTTCTTGGCCAGAGGAAGCAGCGAGTACTTCTCGAGGTCGACCTTCCCGGGTTCGTTGGCACCGATCGTGCCGGTCGAATACCAGGAGTTGTAGTTCTGCCACTCCGTCGGGCCTGCGCCCGCGATGCCGGCCGCGAACGCGTCCGGTTCGGAGTACATGACCATCTGCGTCTGGAATCCGCCGAAGCTCCATCCGTGAAGTCCCGTGCGTTTCTCGTCGACACCCTGATTCTTGACCAGCCACTTGGCGCCATCGACCAGATCCTCGGTCTGCGGCTTGCCGACCTGCTCGAAGTTGGCCTTCTCGAAGACGGCTCCATACCCCGAGGCCCCGCGTGGATCGATGGTCGCCATCACAAAGCCATGCGTCTCGGCCATGTAGCGAGCGAAGAAGTAGCTGGGTGCTGCGAAGCTCCCCCGTGTGGCCATCTTGCGCTCGCCGAGCGGTCCGCCGTAGACATAGATGATGAGCGGACGCTTGTCGGCCGCCGTCCAGTCCTTGGGCTTGAACATGTGCCCGTGAATCGTCTGGCCGTGGCGATTCTCGTAGGTGAAGTACTCGGGCGGTTCGCGGGTAAGCGTGTGGGCTTCCTGCGGATGCGAATCGGTCAGCCGCTTCATCGCCGCGGCATCGCTCGGATCAATCATCACCAGTTCGGGCGGCACGCCGAAATCCGTGTGCATCGCCAGCATGCGAGAACCATCCTCACGGATGCCCACCGCGTTGTAGACCCCGGGCGTCGATGAAAGCCGGGTCACCTCGCCGGTTTCGAGGGCGATCTTGAAGATGTGCTCCTGATTCGGATCGCCCTGCGTCGTCGTCGCGTAGAGCGTGGTGTGATCATGCGAGAGGAAGAACGGGTAGACCTCGAACTGCCCCTTGGTGATCTGGCTGAGTTCCTCAAGCCTCGGGTCAAGCATGTGAAGGTGACGGAAGCCGGAGATCTCGGTGATGAAGGCCATGCGCCGGCTGTCGGGAAGATACTGCGGCGAGACCATCGCGGGCGTGTTGGGTCCACCGTGGTGCAGGAACTCGTAGACCACCTTGGCATTCTCGATCTTGAAGTCCGGCTCCGGCGACTTGCCATCTGCCGCGTCGGGCTTGCCGGCACCGCTCTCCTGCCCCTTGTCGTTGCCATCGCCCAACTGACTACCACCCGACTGACCACCATCGCCTTCCTTGCTGCCCTTCTCCGATTCCGGCGCGTCCTTGGCGGACTCAGTCTTCTTTTCCTTGTCGGTCTTTGGCGCAAAGCCCGCCTCGAGAATCTTCATCGTCCCAGACTTCTGCTCGAACGCGGCGAACGCAACGCGCTTTGAATCCGGCGACCACTCGGGCACCTGCATCACATCACGCGGCCCTGTGACTCGGCGAGTGAACACGCGTTCGAGCTTTCCATCCTCCTTGTCGTGCCCGGTCAGATCGTACAGATAGACACTGGACCAGGCATCTGGAAGCGGATCGTCCGGCATGTGACGACCGACATCCCTCGCCTTGGCAAACCGGTCGCGGTAGCTGATGATCGTGACGCCGCGGCCACCCGGACCGGGAGTCGTCCGGCTCGCGAGAAACACAAGACGCTTGAGATCCGGACTGATCCGGTACCCCACCATCCGCTCCCCATCCTTGAGTTCCGGATCAAGCTGCAGAATCTGCGATTCACCGAACGTGACCCGCAGCAGCGCACCATCGCGCAAATAGGTATATCCAGATCCATCTGGGAGATATTGCACATCCGACTCGCCCTCGCGCGTCCGCGTGATGCGCGTCAGTTCACCCCGATACGGCTCGAAGGGCTTGAGCTCCTGCTTTTTCTTCTTGTCCGCCTTCGCTTCACCCGCCGCGGTCGCCTTGCCATCATCCGACGCACCGGCACCTTGCGCAGTTCCGGCCTGCGTGTCCTTGGCCGCGTCCGCGGCCGCGGCAGGCTGGGAAGCTGATTCGGACTTCCCGACCTCTTCGGCCTTGGGCTTTTCATCCGCCGCCGCGGGTTCCGAAGCAGGCTCGGGCCGCGTCAACGGCGCATCCCACTTGGCCAGATCAATGGTGAGCCGATAGATGTCTCCGCCCGAGGTCAGCAGCAGTTCGTGTCCCTTGGGCGACCATTCGATCGAAGAGATTCCGTCGTATCGAGGTGCCATCTCCTTGGGTGGCTTGCCGTCTTTTTCATCGTTGATTTCGGCATCGTCCGCCGTGACGACATCGGCCAGTGTGAGGCGGTCCCCCACCGCGCCCAGAACGCCGCCGGGTCCGACTTTCGCCCGATCGGGCGTCTCTGCCGGCTTGCGTGACGATGTGATGCTCAGGGTCTGAGCGGGCTCGGTCAGCACAAGGTCACCGGCCAATGTCCCCTTGCTCAACGTGAGCGTCCCTTCGCCCTTGATCTTGAGGACCTCATCATCGACGGTCAGCTTGAGTGTGCCCTTCGAAGCATCGCACACTGCGGTCTTGACATTGATCCGGACCATGCCGATGCGAAGTTCACATGTCGCCGCGTCCGCTGCGTCCATCGTGACCGTGATCGCTGCTGGCCCCGCGGCGATCGTCCCGGCACCCTGGCTCGTTGCACTGCCTTCCCATGTGCCCGCCAGCAGATCCTGTGCCCACCCCAGCTGCTCGTACTGCTCGCGTGCCAGCTTGCTCAATGACCAGCCCGCGGCTTTGGCCTTCTTGATCCGCTCATCGCGCACCTTGCGCGTGTCGGCCTGGAACTCGGCCATGCGCGACACACTGCTCACGCGGCGGATCTGACCACTGGTCGTGTCGATGACATACAAGTCAGTCCCATGCCGCCGCTCGGCCCATGAGCGATACAGGAATGCCCCGAACCGTCCATCGCGGCTGAAGGTGGCGCCACGAGCCCCGGGCCCGAAGAACGACTTTTCTGGAAACGCACGTTCAAGCGTGAGCTTGTCCGCGGCGTCGCCCTTGGCTTTGTCCGCTCCGGCTTTGTCCTGACCGGCTTTCGCATCGTCCTTGCCTGTTGGTGCCTGCTCACTCACGTCTCGCATCGGGAACGCTGCAGCAGCACGGTTCACGCCGACGCCCTGCCCGGCGCACAACAGCAGCACTGCGACACTGACAACCGACGCGGGACCGGCAATCTTGAGACCAGTTCTGGAAACGACGCGTGTGATCATCACGAAACCTCGCAGTAACGGCACAGACTTGGGTTGCGAACCTGAACGGTCCGCCATGATACGCGCCGGTGTCGGGGCGTCCGAACTTGGTCGTCCCGGCTGCGATCGCGAATTTCACTTGCATGGGTGCACCGCTTCGGGTAGTCTCTACCGGGCACTGACCCGGGTTTACTCAAACCGGTGGCGGTGTTGAGTCCATTGGAGTCGCGACATGAGCACGCACCCTGAACGGTTCTTCATCCTCCTGGCAGCGACAGCCGGCCTGGGCGTCAGCATTGCTGCCCACGTGCCTCCACCGCAATCACGGGCGGTTCCCGCAACGCTGTTGAGCGCGCCAGATCCGGTGCAACCCCGCCCTGACGATCACCCCAGCTTCGTCAACTGGGAGAGCCCGCATGTGCATCCGCTGGACTTGAGCGCCGATGGTCGCTTCCTGTTTGCCTGCAACACCGCCGACAACCGGCTGGAGGTATTCACCATCGAGGAGGGTCTGCGTCTGGTGGCTTCGGTCCCGGTGGGGCTCGATCCGGTCAGCGTGCGTGTTCGAAATGAACGGGAAGTCTGGGTGGTGAATCGGGTCTCCGATGACATCAGCATCGTTGATCTGAACACGCTGAATGTGCGAGCCACCGTCAAGACGCTCGATGAACCGGGCGATGTGGTCTTCGCGGGCGATGGCGCGCGAGCCTTTGTCTCGTGTCAGCAGGATGCCAAGATTCTGGTCCTTGATGCCGGCGCGACGTTCGGGCCGCTGCTTCAGGCAGATCAGGTGATCCGCCTGAAGGGACAGGATCCGCGTGCCATGGCGATCAGTCCCGATGGTTCGCAGGTATATGTGGCCATGTTCGTTTCGGGCAATCGCTCGACGATCCTGAACGGCTCCACCGACCTTGACCCCGGGTTCATTCCACGCGTGGTTGATTCCACATTCAGCCCGTACTTCAACCCGCTGCTTCCGCAGTCGGTGGGCATCAACCCGCCCAATCCGGCACCCAACCACGGCGCGTTCTTCGATCCGCCGCTCAACCCTGGCAACTCGCCTTCAACACTCCCCGTCAGCGTCATCGTGAAGGAGAAGTCCGGAATCTGGCGCGATGACAATGGTCAGAACTGGACTCCGGTTGTCAGCGGCCCCGATGCCGCCCAGTCAGGCAGACCCGTTGGCTGGAAGCTCCTGGATCATGACATTGCACGGATCGATGCCAGCACACTTGAGGTCACGTATTCCGGCTCGATGATGCACATAGTCGCGGGCCTGGCGGTCGATCCGACCAGCGGCGAGATCGCAGCAGTCGGCACCGATGGAATCAACGAAGTCCGATTCGAGCCCAAACTCAACGGCATCTTCCAGCGCATTCTCCTTGGCAGAGTTCCGCCGAGTTTCCCGGATGTTGGCTCAAGCCACGATCTCAACCGGCACCTTGACTACTCAACGCCCACGATCCCGCCCGACCTGCGATCACGAACACTGGGCGATCCTCGCGGCATCGCTTTTGCGCACGCAGGCGGCTGGGCCATCGTCTCAGGCATGGGCAGCAACAACATCATCTTCATTGATGGAGCCGGCAACCGACTTCAAGCACTCGACGGTTCAGGCGAGCAACCACCGGTGCACGTGGGACAAGGCCCCACGGGAGTCGCCATCGATTCCGCCGACCGGCTTGCCTATGTCCTCAACCGATTCGACGGGTCCATTTCGACCATCGACCTTGCCAGCAGAACTGTCACCGAGACGACGCAGTTCTTCGACCCGACACCCGCGGTCATCAAAAATGGACGGCCGTTCCTCTTCGATACGCACCTGACCTCCGGGCTCGGACAGGCTTCGTGCGCATCCTGCCACGTCGATGCACGAACCGATCGACTGGCCTGGGATCTTGGCAACCCAGCTGGCTCCAACAACCTCACTTCATTCCTTGATCAGAACCTGGGCGCAGGCATCCCCGGACTTGCGCCGTTTGGCCCGGGTGGTGCTCCCTTCGAACCTTTCCATGAAATGAAGGGCCCAATGGTCACGCAGACCTTCCAGGACATCATCGGCCACGAACCATTCCACTGGAGAGGCGACCGTACCGGCCTTGAGCAGTTCAACTCCACGTTTCCGAATCTGCTGGGACGCGAGACAGAGATCACCCCTGATCAGATGCAGGCCTTCGAAGACTATCTCGAAACCATCACGTTCCCGCCGAATCCGTATCGCCACTTCGACAACTCACTTCCCGACCGAATATCGCTGGAAGGACACTTCGCCACCGGACGATTCGCCGCCACGGGCGGACTGCCCGCCGGTGCCCCACTCCCCGATGGCAACGCTCAGCAAGGCCTGAACATCTTCCTCAATCGCAGAACCTGCATCGGAACCTTCACCTGTGTGCAGTGTCACACCACGCCCACCGGTCTGGGCACCGACATGACCCTCGCCGCGGGCTCCGGATTGCTCGCTCCCTTCGCCGTCGGCGACAACGGCGAGCACCACATCATGATGACCGCGCTTGACCGCTCGACCAACACCACACTCAAGGTGCCGCAGCTGCGCAACATGTACCAGAAACGCGGCATGAACTTCACGCAAACCGAAAACACCGCGGGATTTGGCTTCTCTCGCGATGGAGCCATCGATTCGCTCGAACGCTTCGTCGGCGCCGCACAGTTCTCTGTCATCAACGACCGGGAGATCGTCGACCTCACCGCATTCATGCTCGCCTTCTCCGGCAGCGACCTCCCGCTGGGCAGCATCAGCAATCCTGAAGAACCACCAGGCCCTCCGGGCAAGGACACTCGTGCAGCAGTCGGCTGGCAGGTCACGCTCTCCGACCCCGCACAGCTTTCGGGTGACCACGGCCCGCTGCTGGATCGGATGGTCGTCCAAGCTCAGGAGCAGCGAGTCGGTCTGATCGCCAAGACCATGAGCGCAGGTATCCGACGCGGCTACGCCTATGTGGGCGACGGCCAGTTCCAATCCGACCATGCGGGTGAAATCGTGCAACTGAATGACCTCACTCAGGCCGCCCGCCCCGGTGAGGAGATCACCTTCACCGTTGTCGCCTTGGGCATGCAGCTTCGCACGGGAATCGACCGCGATGAAGACGGGTGCCTGGACTTTGATGAAGACTTCGGGTGCTGCCAGAGTGGACCGGGCAACCCCGACTTCAATCAGGACGGAGGTGTGGACGGCCAGGATGTCGGAGCATTCTTCACGGCATGGGAATCCTCACTCTGCGGTGCCGACTTCAATGCCGATGGCGGCGTCGATGGCGCTGACGTCGGTGCCTTCTTCGAGGCATGGGAAAACGGCGGCTGACGACCCCCGCAAGCCGATGGAATTCCAGTACTGAAAGCGGTTTCATGCCCCCAACGAAAATGGTGTTCGGGTTGTCATATCGCAGTCGGGCGCGGTATGATCGGCACCGGGGTAGGGTCTTGTTCCCGACCTTGGAATCAAGGTGCCGGCAATCCGACACATTGACTTAAGTGTATTTGTATACAGGACTTACATATCATGGCAGCAACCCCATCGAAGGCCTCCCAAGGCAAGACTGCACCCGCCAAAGCTCCCCCGGCCAAGAAGGCTGCGGGCAAGCCCGCCCCCAAGGCCGCATCCGGCGGGAGCGGTTCTCCGGCTCTGATTCAGCACCCGATCTTCGATGAGCTTGGATTTCCGACGGATCCGAACAACCTGTACCGTCAGACCGTGAGCAGCATGCTCGCCGCGGCTGACCTGATGAACCTCTCGCATCACCTCAAGATCATCCTCGCCCAGCCCAAGAACGAGATCATGGTGAACTTCCCCGTCCGCATGGACGACGGCGAGTTCCGCCTCTTCAAGGGCTACCGCGTGCAGCACAACAACGCGCTTGGCCCCTACAAGGGCGGCCTTCGCTTCCACCACGACGTGCACCTGGATGACGTCAAGAGCCTCGCGTTCCTGATGACCATGAAGTGCTCGCTGGTCGGCGTGCCCTTCGGCGGCGGCAAGGGTGGCATCAAGGTCGACACCTACAAGCAGAGCAAGGGTGAAATGGAGCGCATCGTCCGCCGCTTCACCGCAGCGATCGCCCACCAGATCGGACCCGACTACGACATCCCCGCTCCCGACGTCGGCAGCAATGCCCAGCACATGGCCTGGATCGCCGACACCTACTCCTTCCTCAGCGAAGTGGGTGGTCGTCAGCCCGAGGCCGTCATCACCGGCAAGCCGGTCGAATACGGCGGATCACTGGGCCGCGAGAAGGCCACTGGTCAGGGCGTCGTTGACACACTGGTCGAAATGCTCCCCGAAATCGGCGTCGACATCAAGAGCTGCAAGTTCAGCGTCCTTGGGTACGGCAACGTCGGTTCGTGGACGGGCCGCATCCTTCAGGACAAGGGCGCGAAGATGATCACCGTCATGGATCACACCGGCGCGATCCTCAACGAGAGCGGCATCGATGCTCATGCACTCGCCACGCACGTGCAGAAGACCGGCGGCGTCGCCGGCTTCCGCGGTGCAGAGCGCATCGAGAAGGATGAGTTCTACGAGACCAAGGTCGACGTCTTCGTTCCCGCCGCACTCGAGCAGATGGTCACCGAAGTCGAAGCCAAGATGCTCAACTGCAAGGTGCTGGCCGAAGGCGCCAACGCCCCCACCACTCCCGCGGGCGAACGCGTGCTCGAATCACGCGGCATCGAAGTCCTCCCCGCCATCCTGTGCAACGCCGGCGGCGTGACCGTCTCCTACTTCGAGTGGGTCCAGAACAAGACCTGCCAGCAGTGGGACCTCGAACGCGTCGACGCCGAACTCAACAAGCACATGGTCCAGGCCGCCAAGCGCGTCCGTGACGCCCGCAAGAAGTACAAGTGCAACCTGCGTACCGCTGCGTACGCCGCCGCACTTGAACGCCTCCAGGCAGCCTACAGCATCCGCGGCCTCTTCCCGTAAGACCCGCTTCAACTCAAATCAACGAAAAACCCGCGAGCTTCTCGCGGGTTTTTTCATTGACATCAGCCATCGCCGCGGCACATCGTGCCTGCGACGCGCTCCAACTCGCGGCGATCACCGCTTGAGCAGCAGTGTCTTGATCTCATCAGCCTGCAGCGAATCGGCCACATCGATCTTGACCTCGCGGCCACGGAAGATCCCGGCATTTACAAGCCGCGAAACAGTCAGTTCTGCATCAATGACGGGAATGCCATTGACCGCCCGAACGACCTGGCCCTTCACGAACCCGGCCTTCTGCGCGGGGCTTTCGTCGTCCACGCGTGAGACGAAGACCCGGTCTCCCTGCGTCCTCAGACCAAGGCCAAACTGCCGGATCAATCGCTGCTGCATCTGGGCGGCCAGCGAATCGGTAGGACGCTCGGTCAGCACCACATCAAACTCGCGAATGTTGTTCGAGCGCCAGATCCTCAGTTGAACCACATCACCAGGGCGCTTCGCGGCGATCATCGAGATGAGAATCTGCCCTTCGCCTACAGGCTGGCCATCGATCGCGACCACGATATCTCCAGGCTTGATCCCCGCCTTCGCGGCAGGACCATCTTCGAAGACATCCGAGAGCGCGACGCCCTTTCCTTCGTAGCCCGAACTGGCCAATGCATCGAACTCGTCGAGCAACACGCCCGCATACCCGCTGACGATCGGTCCACCCGCAATCAACTGATCGACACGCGATTCGATGGTGGCAAGCGGAATGGCGAAGCTGATGCCCGCGCTCTGCCCTTCGCTGGCCCCTCGTGAATCGGAAGCCGTCGCGATCGCCACGTTCATGCCCACGACGTTGCCGCGGACATTGACAAGCGGTCCGCCGGAGTTGCCGGGATTCACCGCTGCGTCCGTCTGGATGAAGTTGGAGATGCGCGTCATGCCCAGTGCTGTCCGGGCAGTGCGACCAAGTCCGGAGACGATGCCCTCTGACATCGAGAACTTGAAGCCAAAGGGCGATCCGAACGCAAACACCTTGTCGCCCTGCTCCAGACGCTGATTCGAAGCGCGCCGAGCAGGGGTCATGCCGGGCAGCGGAGCGACCTTCAGTACGGCGATGTCGCTGTCGAGATCCGCACCAAGGATCTGAGCTTCCACGACTCGCCCATCCAGGAACTGCACCTGCACGCGGCTGTCGCTGCCGCCAACGACGTGCGCATTCGTCACCACGTGCCCGAGCGTATCGAAGATCCAACCTGAACCGGACGATCCGAAAGGCGACTTGCCCGAACCCACCACATCGATGTGGACCACCGACGGTGCCACGGCCACCGAGACATTGCGAACGGCCTCATTGACGCGTTCCAGGATGTTCTCCGAAGCATCGAGCTGACGCTGCGCGACATCGACCATCGCGGCAGTCCTCGCGGCCTGGATGCTCCGCATCGCGCCCGGAGCGATCACCATGACCACTGCCGCGACGAGCAGGACGACGAACGCCGGACCGAATGCCAGAAAACGCCTCATGGATCTCTCTTTCTCGACCAGACACCCACCCGGGAACCAATCTGAGCCCTCTCCATCCCGTTCACCCGCGGCTCACGAACCTGCAGTCCCCTTCATCGTGTACGTCTCTCCCCCGATGCGGCGTTCACTCACGCGCCGTACCCAATCCTGGCCCGCAGCCTTGATCGCATTGCCAAGGTCAGCACTGCGTGCCGCGAACCGGGGCGGAGCATCCGTCATTCCAACCAGATCCTGGAAGACCAGGACCTGCCCATGACAGGCCGTTCCCGCACCAATCCCAATCAGCGGCACCTTCGTCCTGGCCAGAATCTGCGCCGCCACTTCCGGAGGCACCGCCTCCACCAGCAGCATGACGCACCCGGCCCGCTCCATCGCTACCGCATCGTCGACGACCGCCTGCGCCTCCTCAGGAGTGCGACCGGCCGATCCGTAGCCGCCAGAAAGCGCCGCACGCTGCGGACGGCTCCCGACATGACCGCACACCGGGATGCCTGCCCGTGACATCTTCGCAATGACTGCTTCAAAGGATGCATCGGCCTCGACCTTGACAAGATCAGCCATGCCCTCGGTCATGAATCTCGCCGCGTTCTTCACGGCTTCATTTTCATCTGCCTGATACGACATGAAAGGCATGTCCGCCATCACGACGGTGTCCGGTGCCCCGCGCTTCACCGCAGCGGTCAGCACAACGGCCACATCCAGCGGCATGTCGATTGTCCGGGAATACCCCAGCACCATTTCCGCGGCGGTATCACCCACCAGCAGCACATGCACACCCGCACGCTCCAGCCACTTCGCGGTCGTCGCGTCGTAGGCGGTCAGACAGGCAAAAGGGATGCCCTCACGCGCCATCTTGCGAAGGGTGCGGAGGGTGACAGTTCCATCAGGTCGCTGGCTCATCACTCAAGAGCGTAGGGCAAGGCCCCAGCACCGCGGCAGCCCGCATCCCCGCCGCTTTACGCAGCCCACAGGCCAACCTGCAGCAACCCCTTCCTACCGTCCTGCATGGCATACCTGCTCGGCTATGACATCGGCACCTCGGCAACCAAGGCGATCCTGTGCGATGACACCGGTGCCATTCTGGGAACGTCAACCAGCGACTACCCACTCCACCAGCCTCATCCGGGCTGGTCGGAACAGGAACCGCAGGACTGGTGGCTCGCCGTCATCGCCGCCACCCGCTCACTGCTCGCCTCGCACCCGGGGATCAAGGTCAGCGCTATCGGCCTGACGGGCCAGATGCATGGCAGCGTGCTGCTGGGAAGCAACGCCGCGGCATCGGGCGGTGAGGCCCAACCGCTGCGCCGCGCCCTGCTCTGGAACGACCAACGCACCAGCAACGAGTGTGACCTGATCCGGGAACTGGCAGGTGGAACGCCCTCACTGATTTCCCGAGTCGGCAATGCCGCGCTCACCGGATTCACGCTGCCCAAACTGCTCTGGGTGCGGCAGCACGAACCACAGGTATGGGCCCAGGTTCGGCATGTCCTGTGCCCGAAGGACTTCATCGCGTTTCGCCTCACCGGACAGCTCGCCGCGGATGTTGGCGATGCTTCAGGCACGCTGCTCTTTGATGTCGACCATCGCCGCTGGGACGCCGCGTGGTGCAAGACGCTGGGCCTTGATCCGCAGGTGCTGCCGCACGTCCACGAATCCGCGAGCATCATCGGAACACTCACCCACCACGCGGCGACAGCCCTTGGCCTTCCCGACCAACTCCCCGTCATCATCGGCAGCGGCGACAATCAGGCCGGCGCTGTCGGCGCAGGCGTTGTTGAACCAGGGACGGCCCTCTCGATCATGGGCACCAGCGGCGTCCTGCTGGCTCCCACCGATGCCCCGCACAAGGACCTCGCCGACGCGGCACACTGCGGCCGCCTTCACACCTTCTGCGCCGCCTCCGGCCCGCATGGCTGGTGCATGACCGGATGCATGCTCTCAGCAGGACTCTCGCTGCGCCTCGCTCGCGACCTGCTCTGCCCGGGCGTCTCCTACGAGGCACTGATGCAGGAAGCCCAGACGGCCCCCGAAGGCTGCGATGGCCTCATCTTCCTCCCCCACCTCACCGGTGAGCGCTGCCCCTACCCCGACCCCACCGCACGCGGCGGATGGATCGGCCTCACCAGCCGCCACACTCGGGCCCACATGCTGCGCGCCGTCATCGAGGGCATCACCTTCTCCATGGGCCAGATCATCGAGCTTGCGCAAAGCTGCGGGGTCACGATCCACACACTGCGCGCCACCGGCGGCGGCAATCGCTCGGCCTTCTGGCGTCAACTCCAGGCAGATGTCTACGGCTGCGTGCTCGAAACCACCACTTCGGAAGATGGTGGCGGCGCGTACGGCGCAGCACTCCTGGCGGCAACAGGCACCGGACTGTTCAAGGACGTTGCCGCAGCGTGCAGAACCTGCGTGCGGCCATCAGGCACAACCCAACCGTCGGGCAAGAGCTCGCCCGCACTCAACGAGTCTCGTCAGATTCACGGCCAGATGTACTCAAAGCTCAAGGGAACGTGGAGCCGCTGATTCGCGGCCACACGCTGTGTTCTCAGGCGCGTCCGCTCGTGACCGCGGCATAGCCAGCAAGGCAACGTTCAGCAGCGGTCGTCCAGTTGAGACGACGCAGCTCGGCCATGCTGTTCTGCCGCAGAGTGGTCGCCAGTGCGGGGTTGGTGATGACCGCGACGATCTTGTTCGCCAGATCATCCACATCCCAGAAATCGACCTTGAGCACATGCTCGAGGACTTCACCTGCGCCGCTCGTGCGGCTGATGATCACCGGCACCTGATGCGAGAGCGCTTCGAGGGCCGCGATGCCGAAGGGCTCGCTGACACTGGGCATCACATAGACATCGGCCATGTCCATGATGCGGGCAACATCCGGCCCATTGAGGAAGCCGGTGAAGTGAACGCGCTTGCCGATACCCAGCGAGTTGGCCAGATCCATCATGCGCAGGGCCATATCGCCGGCACCAGCTAGCACAAAGCGCGTGTTGGGGGCGACTTCGAGCACGCGCTTCGCCGCGTTGATGAAATACTCAGGGCCCTTCTGCCAGGTGATGCGACCCAGGAACAGAACGATGCGATCGGACTGTCCCTCGCGCTCGGGCCGCGGCAGCAGCGGAGTCTGCGCATCGATTCCGTTGTAGACGACATCGATCTTGTTGGGAGCAATGCCGTAACGGCGCACGATGATGGTCTTGGTGAGCTGCGAGACGGCAAAGACACGGTCCGCCGCGGCCATGCCCGCTCGTTCCACTTCGACGATGCGGCGATTGGCGTTATTGCCGGCGCGATCGAACTCGGTCGAGTGCAGATGAACAACCAGCGGCTTGCCGCTGATGGTGGCCAGCATCATGCCCGCGGGGAAGGTGAGCCAGTCATGGGCGTGAATCACGTCGTACTGCTCGCCTCGCGTGAGTGAGACGGCCAGCAACGCGTAGCGATCGGCATCGGCCACGAGATCGTCGCCGTACGCCGCGGCGGGGACGTTGACAGACTGCTCGCTCCGCGTGAAGGGTGCCGTTGCGACTGCGCCGCCAGCGGCCTGTGAAGCCGCGGCATCGCGCTGCGCCATGGCCTGACGATCCACTGATTCAAGAACTCCCAACTGGGGCGAAGAGTCGAAGGAGGGGTACGGGTGCGAGAAAGTCGCGGGGATCTGCACGAAGCGAGTGCGTTCGAGGCCGCGGGTATCGGGCTTGGGCACTGAGGATGCTCGAGTTGCCTGGGAACTGAACGCCGCGGGTCCTGCTGCGGGCGCGTCGATCGCAAGACCGCCGGGGGCGCGAAGTGCCAGGTGAGTCGGGGCCTGTCCCTTGGCGTGGTCGATCGGGCGAGGAAGGACGAAGGTGATCTCATGCCCCATCGAATCGAGCGCGCGGGTGAGCCCGTGGCAGGCCTGCCCGAGTCCGCCGGAGATGTAGGGGGGAAACTCCCAACCCAGCATGAGGATGCGCATCGTCGTTCTCGTCTTGTGCCGCGGCGGTCAAGACCGCGGCTTGCTGCCGTCTGCGATTCACCGCGTGCCGCGATTCAGTGCCCGCCTGCGTTGCCCTCGCCCGCATCCATGTCGCCAAGTCGTCGGAAAGCCGCTTCATACGCCAGAAGCCACTGCATGGCGATCGTGGCCGCCGCGGCGTCTGATGCCGCGACCGGAACCTTCGAGCGGAAGGTGAAGAGCTTGTCCTCGGAGCGGAAGTGCTCGCAAGGCACGTTCGAATCGCCCTTGGTGCGCTCGGCGTAGCCCACTTCAGCAAGTTCTTCGCTGATGAGTTCCTCGGCTTTGTCGCCAGTGTTCAGAAGGTCGGCTTCGATGGAGTGGCTCTGCCAGCGGTCGGCCATGACGAGGCTGACATAGAGCGCGGGGCCATCGAACTCGAGGCGGTAGGTCGCAGGCTGTGCGGAGTTGGCCGCCGCGCATTCCAGACGACCACCCTCGCACCCGATCGTGCCGAATACGCCAGCCGCGGCGGCCTGCTGAGCGAACAGCTTCCAGTCCATCCCGTTTCCCTGCGCCATGATGCTTCCTGTTCCTGCCATTTAGGTCCAATAACCTCAGTTTCGTCGTTGCGGGAAGGGTAGGAGGGATCAAGGCCCGATACTCCAATATCGGCCCTGCCAATCGCTTCCAAACGTCTCTGGCAATCCGCGCGCCGTAGAGGGTGACGGGGCCAGAGAACCGGCTGGAACGCCCCTGGATGGCCCGCCCGGCCCGCTTTCGGGCTGCGGGGAGCACGGTGACGCTCCTGGGGGGGAGAGCGGCCTGCGGGGTCGGAAGGGCGGGTTCTTGGGGTTCGGGGGTTGAGACTTGGAAATTGGCGCGTATATTTCTCCCCACCCCTCGTCGTTCTCTCAAAGGAACGGCGAGCCACCGCCCAGGTGGCGAAATTGGCAGACGCACTACCTTGAGGTGGTAGCGCCCGTAAGGGCATGGAGGTTCAAGTCCTCTCCTGGGCATTTCTTGAAACAAGCAAGGCGAGTTCCGAACAGGAACTCGCCTTTGTGTTTTTCGGGGCTTGGGTCTTGCCCCCACTCTTCGGTCTCGCCGCGGGCTGTTCGAAGCCAAGACGCGGCTCACCGGCCCAGCAGACGGTTCCGCGACTGAGCGTCCTGTGCACGCTTGCGTCTGAGGTTGATCAGCAGCGAACGGTACTGAGCCCGGGCGATACGGCTGCCGATGCGATGGGCATTCTTCGCGAAGATCCAAGCGACGATCATGGCGATGGCGATGAAGACCAAGGGGGCTGGCAGGCGGGGGCCGAAGTTGGGGATCGAACGGATTCCAGTGACTGCCGCGAAGACGAGCACGGCACAGACCATGAACAGCATGGTCATGGCGCTCGACCTTGAAGCGCGGTTCAATGCGGTCTGCCGGAGCGACTTTCGCGTTGACTCGGTCAGTTGCATGCTAATCCCAGTGAATCGATGCAAATCGGGATCGGGCCCGGATGGAACGTGCTGTCCACTTCTACAACGGCATCCATCGTACGCGCCGGTGCGAAGCGTGCTCGATCTGTGTGCGGTGTGCTGCGAAGCGCATGAAAAAGGCGGTAGGATCACGTTGTCGTGACCCGACCGCCCTTAGAAGTTCGAACGTTCGGCGTTACTTGGCTGATCGGGCGGCGATGGCCGCCTTGAGTTCATCGAGCAGCGTGCGTGCCGCGGTCGCGTCGAGGCGCACCACCATCGGATAGAAGCTGTTCTTCGTGTCATCGATCACGATCGTCAC
>JBILUL010000219.1:0-6717 GCA_044371005.1 Phycisphaerales bacterium
GGCGCCCATCGAGAGGAAGAGGCCTCCCTGCTGAGCCGACTGCGTGACGGTTACGTCCACTCCCAGCGAGCTGCCGGTGAACTTGGCAGAACCGATGCGGAAGTCCGACACGCCGCTGGCGACCGAACTGGTCTTGTAGTCATAGTTTCCGTTGAGCAGCTTGATGCCCTGGAAGTTGGTGCTCGACGAGACACGATCGATGGTCTGGAGGATGGAGTCGATCACGAGCTGGTTGGCCCGCTTCTCCTCATCGCTCAGGCCGGCTCGGTTGGCCGTGTTCGTGACCAGCCCCTGGAGCTCGGTCAGCATGCTCGAGACTTCCGCCATGCCGCTCTCGGCGATGTTGGCGACCTGATCGGCACGCTCGGCGTTGGTGATGGCGCCGGAGATGCCCTTTTGTTCGACCTTGAGGTTCTCCGAGGCAATGAGCCCGGCCGGATCGTCCTTGCCGCGGTTGATCTTCAGACCCGTGCTCAGCCGCTCAAGCGACGTGGCAAGGTTGGCGTTGTTCGTGCTCAGCACGCGCTGAGTGATCATCGACTGGACGTTGGTGTTGATGCGACTCATCGAGACTCTCCGTACCTGTCGGTACGCGCGGTCACGGGCGAATGCTCCGTGCTCGGGCGGTTCCGTGTCTTTGCATTCCGTTGCGTTCCGCCGCGATCCGTGCGGCGGTGTAGTTGAGACACTCGGCTATCGGCGTCAACTCCCGCTGCTTGAAGCTTGACCGCACAAAGTCACGCGTCTGCGCCTCAAGCCGTAACGCCCGCGACAATGATGCCGCGAAGGAGAGTCACGCTGCCTGAACGGAACACGCGGCATGCGCCGCGCCTTTGTCTTATGACGGCCGTGCCGTCTGTGACGGTCAGGTCGGTCTGTGCGGCTGCACAGATGGCACACACCCACCAGCCAGTCTCGCCGCACCGCACGCGGCATGATGCGGACTGATCGCAAAGCCCAGACTCCAGCCCGGATGTGCAACACACGTCAGATTTGCATCAACCAGACCGCGCAGCCTGTCCCCGCATGCGGTCAGCATCATCCCCACGCCCCCCAGAAGCCTGATGTGGGCCGGCTTATAGATAGCATGCGAGATCCGAAGCGCCCTGGCCAGTGCCTTCACCGGCTCACCGCAGGCTCTGAGCCCGGTGCTCACGTGTTCAGGGGAGTGGCCGAAGCGGGCCACCAGCGCCGGCAGCCCGATGTACGCCTCAAGGCTCCCTCGTCCACCATCAGGGCCGACCGGCGCCTCTTCACTCAGCGAGACATCCATCTGACCAAAGTGTCCCGACGACTTGCCGTGAAGCAGCAACTGCGCCGGTCCTGGATCAATCACCGCCGCGCCAACCCCCGTGCCCAGGGATACCGCCAGCAGCCGCCCCTCAAGCCCTTCACTGCAATAGACATCAATCGCCGCCGCGAAGGCATCCGTGACGTGCGTGATCCGCGCTGATTCGCCTCGCACCAGCGACGCGGCCGGATATCCCTCCAGACCGGGGAGATTCACACTTCGGGTGATCTTGCCCGTGGCCGTGTCAACAACCCCCGGACAGCAAAGACCGATCGCACCAGGCTGCTGCGCCATGGCGGGCGAAGTCGCCTCGCCCACCGCTTCCATGAGTTGTGCTCGATCCGGACGCCGGTAGGGGCCACTGTTCCAGCGACCCAGCACTTCACCCGTCTGGGTGTCGAAAAGGGCTGCCTTCACGCTCGTGCCGCCCACATCGATGCCAAGACTCTTCATGGCCTCAACTCCGCCGCGTGTGGTGCAGGGTCCGCCAGTCGGATGTTCATGGGATCAGTCGCCGCGCCATGAATCAGAAGGGGAAGATCACGCCGCCGTAGATCATCGCATCATCACGCGATGGGTTGTCGTCATCCCCGGCGATGCGGGCGTTGGAGAAGTGCGCCCAGCGAATGCCCATGATGAGCCGCGAGTTGGAATCCCCCAACTGGTGCGTGAAACCAACACCAGCCCGAGGCGTGAAGTCGAAGTTCGTGCCCCCCTGGGGTACCTCGTCCGACGCCACCAGGAAACCAATGCCCGCATCCGCGAAGACCGTCCACTTGCCAGTATCAACGAAGTGCCAGCGGAAGACCATGCTGAGATTGAGGCTGCCGGCATCATCCCCTGGCTGGCTGTGATACCACGTTCCCAACTCGGCGTTGATCTCGACATCCTTCACGATGAAGTAGGAGTACGCCGCGGCGACATTGAAGTCGTCGCCCTTGCTCTCCTCGTTCGAGGAAAACCCATGCCCCCATCCTCCGGTGATGATCCACCAGCGGCTTCCTTCAGCCGCGTACTCGACGCGGGCCGGTTCAGAGGTCACCTGCGACGCTGTGGTCGGGGCCGCGCCCTGAGCAGCCTGATCGGGTGCAGCATTCTGCGGAGCGACCTCAACGCGGGCAGGATCAATCGCCAGATCCGCCGCATTCACGGAAGCGGTCAGGCCCGCAGCCATCAGCAGGGAGAAGGTCAGACGCATCGGAAGGTGGTGTCGCATGAGTAACCAGTCTAGGCGGGAGCCAGAAGTCTCAAGGTGCCTGTTTCGGACTCGGTGACCAGGTGGGCCGCTCCAGGGTTGGTTGCATCATCGCCAGCAGTGCCATGGCGGTGCCGTATCCTGCGGAACGGGGAAAGACCCGGTCATTCCACGATCCATCCTCGCCGCGAACCGACATCAGAAGCTCATTGACGCGGCGGCGGTATTCGCCCCGCTCAGGGGCCGGGAGCATCTCGATGGCCTGTGCCGCGTAATGGTGTGCGAACATGAAGTAGTAGGGGGCCACCATGTAGGGAGGCTGATGCGTTCCGCCCTTGGCCCGTCGCTTGTTGAGCCATTCCCAGTGCACGATGAAGGCATCGATGCTGCCCCGGACGTTCACCAGCGAGCCGCGGCCGGCCAGTGCCAGGGTCGTTTCAGCCTGGGTCATTCGTCCGGTGGCGCCTGGGGTCGCGTCCGACCGAGCTGTTCGTTCCGAAGCCTCACCGGAATAGACGAAGTTGCCAGCAACGCCCCGGGCTTTGGCGAGAAAAGCGAGGCCGCGCTCGATGACGGCGTCGGGGACTTCGTAGCCGGCAGCATCAGCCTCGTACAGGGCCTGCAGTGCTGCGGAAGTGACGAAACAGGAAGGCGCACCAACGGCGTCCTTTCCCTGCGGGCGGGCGTAGTTCCATCCGCCTGTAGCGGGCATCTCGAGAGCGATGACTCCCCGGAGGTAGAAGTCGATGGCTGCATCGGCGGCCTTGGCCTGGCTCTCGGGCATCAGGTGGAGGCGCTTGAGGCGGCACAGGCACCACAGCCCTTCGATGTCGCCCCAGATGCGTACGTCGTACCCACCTGTGTAGTCGTCCGTCGACATGTCCTTTTCATCGATCGCGCGGGTGAGATAGCCCACGCCCCGTTCCACCGCGGCTTTGCAAGCAGCATCGGTGGCATACCGGGGTGACTGCGCAATGGCCAGGATGGAAAGGGCGGTTCCACCGATGCGGTATCCAACCGGAATCTTGCCTTTGACTCGGTACACCCCCTCGTAGGGCCATTGGCAGGGTTCGGCGTCGGCACCAGTTGCGGGTTCGCCAGGTTCCTGGAGTTTGAGGAGGATGTCGATGCCCCGATCGATCGCCGCGGCGATGGCCTGAGGTGATCCGTCGGTGGGTGCCGCTGCGGGGATGGCTGGGGCAGCGGGTGCCTCCTGGGCGCGTAAGTGCCCGGGCGCGACAAGGGCGAATGCGGTGAGCGCAACAGCTGCCGACGACCAGAGGGATCGATGATCAGGGTGCATGGGCGCATGATACCCGGGGTGTCGCCGGTGGAGTGAGCCAGGACGCCGCGTGCCAGCGGACCTCGCCCGTATACAGTGCGTTCTGATTCGGAATCAGGACGATGACGCCTTCTCCCGATGCACCTTCGACGAACATAGACCGGCGCGACCCATCCCTCGATGTGCTTCGCGGCGGAGCGATGCTCTTTGGCGTCCTGCTCCATTCGATCATCCCGTACATGGTGAACCCTGTGCCGCACCTGCTCTGGCCGGTGCGGGCACCCGCGGCGTGGACGTTTGATGCGGTCTACTGGTGGATCCACGGCTTTCGCGTGCAGATGTTCTTCCTGATCGCGGGGATCTTCGCGATCCGTTCGATCCGCTCGACCGGGGTCCGCGCGTTTGTCGAGCATCGCATCCGCCGACTCGGGCTGCCGCTGCTGGCGGCGCAGATCCTTGTGGTCGGGGCTCTCATGTATCCGATCTGGGTGCTTGGGTGGGTCTGCGACGGTCTGGCCCTTCCCAAACATCTCTGGCACTTCCGCTTCAAGTATGGGATGCAGCAGGATCTCTTCGGATACGCGCATCTGTGGTTCATCGCGTATCTGCTGCTCTACTCGCTGCTGCTGGCGCTGCTGCTGGCGCTGCTGCTGTCGCGCGGCCGCGCGCTTCGGGAAGCAGGCGAGGTCGGCGCTGAATCGGCGCGGCGCGGGTCGGCGTGGTGGCTGCTGGGCCTCTTCGCAGCGACCGCAGCCTGGCTGTACTGGGATCCTCGTTGCCTGCTCGAGTTTCACAACTGGTTCCTGCCCCGCGGCAGCGAACTGGTCTACCACGGATTGTTCTTCGGCGCAGGCGTGTGGCTGGGTGAGCACCCGGCTCTCTTCAGCGTGATTCGTCGCTGGTGGTGGCTGGCACTTGGGTGTTCACAAGCGATCTTCCCGTGGTATTTTGAAGCGATCATCGGCTGGGACGGGGCGGGGCATGTGGGGCCCGCGGTTCTCGCCGCGGCGTATGGGTGGACCAGCGTGCTGGGTTGGCTTGGGTGTGCGGGTGCGTGTGTGACGCGCACGGGGCCGGTGATGGACTACCTCTCGCGCCGCGCGTACTGGCTGTACTTGATCCATCCGCCGCTGGTGGGCTTGATGCAGATCTACCTCAACCTGTACGAGTTGCCCGCGTGGGCGAAAGCGGCGCTGGTCTTTGTCGGTGCATCGTCGGTGGGCCTGCTGTTGCGGGGGCCGTGCCTGGAGGTGGTGGGGGGGCTGGAGCGGTGGTGGCGGCGATCCAGAAGCGCGCGTGCCGGGTCAGGGGGCCAGTGACGGTGGCTATGCGCCGGACTGGGTTGCGGGCGGTGCCCAACGCGATGGTGGGCCACTGCGTTGTCGGCAGTCGTTGCCCGCAGCGTCAGGCCGAACTGGCCGAGTTGAGAGTTGGCTGAAGGAACAACGAACTGAAGTCGGGCTGCTCAGGCGGTTGCTGGAGCTTCGGCCTGTTCGAGGTAGACGCCCATCTTGCGGAATCGCTGGTATCGGGCTTCGAGCAGTTCCTGGGTGGGAAGCGTGCGAAGGTGCTGGAGTTGCTGAACGATCCAGTTCTGAAGGGACTGCGCAGTCGTGCGCGGGTCGCGGTGGGCTCCGCCCAGGGGTTCGGCGATGACATCATCGACGATACCCAGAGAGAGATTGTCGGAGGCGGTGAGTTTGAGGGCCTTGGCCGCGGCGGAGTTGGTCTGTTCGTTGGCTTCCTTCCAGAGGATCGCCGCGCAGCCTTCGGGGCTGATGACGGAGTACCACGAGTTGGCGAGCATGGAGACGCGGTCGGCGACGGCGATTCCAAGCGCGCCGCCTGAGCCACCTTCGCCGATGACGATGCTGACGATCGGGACGGGCAGGCGGCTCATTTCGAGCATGTTGACGGCGATGGCTTCGGCCTGGCCGCGTTGTTCGGCTCCGAGTCCGGGGTACGCGCCGGGCGTATCGACCAGTGTGACAATCGGCACGCCGTACTTGGCGGCGAGTTTCATCTTGGCAAGCGCCTTGCGATATCCCTCGGGGTGAGCGCAGCCGAAGTGGCACGCGATCTTCTCGCTGGTTTCCTTGCCCTTCTGGTGGCCGATGAGCATGACCTTGAGCGGGCCGATGCGGGCGAAGCCGGTGACCATCGCCGGGTCATCGCCGAAGCGGCGGTCGCCGTGCAGTTCGGTGAAATCGCGGCAGATCATGCCGATGTAGTCGCGTGTCTGGGGGCGAAGCGGGTGACGGGCAACCCTGACCGTCTGCCAGGGGCTGAGCTTGGTGTAGAGACGCTCGAGTTCCGCGCTGTACTTGCCGCGGAGTTCGGCGATCTGTCCGCCCAGACGTTCGATCTGGGGGCTCACGGCCCCTTCGGCGGGCTGAGGCTCAGCCTTGAGCTGGGTTTCAAGGGCTTCGATCTGACGATCGATTTCGGTGAGGGGCTTTTCGAAATCGAGTTGGTAGTACACGGACATGATCAGAGTTTAGCGCGGCTGCGCGGCGAGATGGGTCACCAATCCGTTGCGGGGTGCGAGGATGCAACCTGCGGTGTGCGATGCTGGTTCAAAGGTGTGGTCCTCAGGAACGCATCGCTGCGTACCGAAATTCCTGCCGATTTTCGGGTCAGTGGCGAGGGCTGCATGCAAGTGTGAGCCCGAACGCCGTATCCGAGATGTGCGGGCCGGGGGGGCCGGTAGCCGGGATTGTTCGGATCGGGCATGTGGCCGGTCGGAGCGATCCTGGCGATATTGGGTGCCTGTTGGGGGTGTCCGACGGGTGGTACTTGGTGGATGAAAACCAAAAATCGCCGCTTTGGGTTTGCATCCGGGCCGGAGCATGATTATCTTCTCCGTCCTGTCGGTACCCGGACGGGTTGGCTTCGGCCAGCCCTGCGGTCTGTTTTCGGCAAGGGTGTTCGTGGGGAAACCTTGCCGGG
>JBILUL010000220.1:0-6702 GCA_044371005.1 Phycisphaerales bacterium
GTAGCAGACCGGCTTTGAGGGCTGCTGCGTGCTTCACACCATGCGCGTTCGACTTCACCACGCTTCGGGAAGGAAGCACGCACCAGCTCAAAGCAGCTGCTACGTGCCAGATGAAAGCGACTCAGATTTGGCACGTAGCAGACCGGCTTTGAGGGCTGCTGCGTGCTTCACACCATGCGCGTTCGACTTCACCACGCTTCGGGAAGGAAGCACGCAGCAGCTCAAAGCAGCTGCTACGTGCCAGATGAGATCGACTCCGATTTGGCACGTAGCAGACCGGCTTTGCGGGCTGCTGCGTGCTTCACACCATGCGCGTTCGACTTCACCACGCGTCGGAAAGGAAGCACGCAGCAGCTCAAAGCCGCTGCTACGTGCCAGACAAACCCGACACGCTCCACTCTCAGACACATCGCTGAACTCTGGAAAGCGTTACCGCCCCGCTTCCATCACCTTCACCCACGCTCCGACAAAGTCATTCACGAACGACGAATCGCCGCACGCATACACCTCAGCCAGCGCCCGCAGCTGCGAGTTGGATCCGAACACCAGATCCACCACGGTGCCCGTCCACTTCACGCTGCCCGTCTTGCGGTCGCGTCCTTCAAGCACACCCTCCGACACCTTCTGCCACTTCGTGCTCATGTCGAGCAAGTTCACAAAGAAGTCGTTGGTGAGCGTTCCGGGCCGCTTCGTGAAGACCCCGTGCGCTGACTGACCAACACCGAGCACGCGAAGACCGCCGATGAGCGCCGTCATCTGCGGCGCAGTCAGACCCAGCAGCTGCGACTTATCGACCAGCAGCTCCGCCGCGACGCCTTCAAGTCCCTTGCGCGTGTAGTTGCGGAACCCATCGGCCCTGGGCTCGAGCACAGCGAACGACTCCACATCCGTCTGCTCCTGCGAAGCATCCATCCGCCCGGGCGTGAACGGCACCGTCACCGTGTGGCCCGCCTTCTTCGCGGCTTCCTCGATGCCAACACATCCACCCAGCACGATCAGATCCGCCAGCGAGATCTTCTTCGCACCAAGCGCATTGAACTCCTTCTGCACCGCTTCCAGCTTTGCCAGCACCGTGGCCAGTTCCGCCGGCTGATTCACTTCCCAGTTCTTCTGCGGCAGCAGCCTGATCCTTCCACCATTGGTGCCGCCACGCTTGTCGCTGCCACGGAACGTCGAAGCCGAAGCCCACGCCGTCGTCACCAGTCGCGACACCGTCAGACCCGTCGCCAGAATCTTCCCCTTGAGCTGGGCCACATCCTGCGCATTCACCAGCGGATGATTCACCGCGGGAATCGGATCCTGCCACACGAGATCTTCTGCCGGCACTTCCGGTCCAAGATACCGCGACTTGGGTCCCATGTCGCGATGCGTCAGCTTGAACCACGCCCGCGCAAAGGCATCCGCGAACTGCTCGGGATGCGCGAGGAAACGCCGCGAGATCTTCTCATACGCCGGATCCACGCGCATCGCGATGTCCGTCGTCAGCATCGACGGCGCATGCCGCTTCGAAGCATCATGCGCATCGGGCACCGTGCCCGCACCCGCACCCTGCTTGGGCCGCCACTGGTGCGCACCCGCCGGGCTCTTGGTGAGTTCCCATTCATAGTTGAACAGGTTCTCGAAGTAGTTGTTGCTCCACTTGGTGGGCGTCGTCGTCCACGTCACTTCCAGACCGCTCGTGATCGTGTCGCCACCCTTGCCGCTGCCGAAGCTGCTCTTCCAGCCAAGCCCCTGCTCTTCGATGCCCGCCGCTTCAGGCTCCGCACCCACGAGCTTCGCATCGCCAGCACCGTGCGTCTTGCCGAACGTGTGGCCGCCGGCAATCAGCGCCACCGTCTCTTCATCATTCATCGCCATGCGCGCAAAGGTCTCGCGAATGTCCTTCGCTGAGGCCAGCGGATCCGGGTTCCCATTGGGCCCCTCCGGATTCACATAGATCAACCCCATCTGCACCGCCGCGAGCGGATTTTCAAGGCTGCGATCGCCGCTGTAGCGCTCATCCGCCAGCCACTTTGATTCCGGTCCCCAGTAGATCTCTTCTTCCGGCTCCCAGATGTCCGCGCGCCCGCCCGCAAACCCGAACGTCTTGAATCCCATCGATTCAAGCGCGACATTGCCCGTGAGGATCATCAGATCCGCCCACGAGATCTTCTTTCCATACTTCTGCTTGATCGGCCACAAGAGCCGCCGCGCCTTGTCGAGATTCACATTGTCCGGCCAGCTGTTCAGCGGCGCAAAACGCTGACTGCCATTGCCGCCACCACCACGCCCGTCACCGATGCGATACGTGCCCGCACTGTGCCACGCCATGCGGATGAAGAGCGGCCCGTAATGCCCGAAGTCCGCCGGCCACCACTCCTGCGAATCCGTCATCAGCGCATGCAGGTCCTTCTTGAGCGCGGCGAAATCCAGCGTCTTGAATTCCGCGGCATACTCAAACCCCTCTCCCATCGGATTCGACTTGCCCGAATGCTGATGCAGAATCTTCAGGTTCAACTGATTCGGCCACCACGCCGCGGTCGTCGGCGCCGCAGTCGCTGCAGTCGTGTGCGCACCACCCGAGAACGGACACTTTCCAGACATCTTCGACATGTGAATGCTCCTCAAACAGCACATCACTCCTGCATGGAGTGAATCAGAAAACTCAGCACAACCTCAACCGCCCGCGGCCGCCAGACACGCCGGGCACAATCCCCAATACGTCACTTCCGCTTCATCAATGCGAAAGCCCGCGGCATGAGACGCCGCCAGACACGGCTTCGCCCCCACCGCGCAATCCACATCCTCCATCCTGCCACACACGCGGCAGACCACATGATGATGGTTATCCCCCACCCGATCCTCATACCTCGCGGCCGACCCAGCCGGCTCAATCCGACGCACAATCCCCCGCTCCACCAGAACCGACAACGCGTCATACACCGCCTGCCGCGACACCGCCCCAATCTCCCCTCGAACCCTCGCCGCCACATCATCCGCCGTGCAATGCGGCAACGCCGCGACCGCCCGCAGCACCGCCAGCCGCTGAGCCGTCACCTGGACGCCCCGCCCCCGCAAAATGACCTCTGGATCTTCACGCACACCCCATCCTACACCAGATTGTGGACTATGTCCAGATTAAGACTGATTCCAAGTCCCAGCCCGACCTTGAACTCTGAACTCTGAAATTTGAACTCTGGAATTCGGTCTCCCGGCTCCCCCACCCCCTCCCCATACCCTCCCCACCATGCGCCGAATCCCACTGCTCATCGGCCTCCTCGCCGCCGCCGCGGCGTGGTTCCTCCTTCCCCACCTCAGCCCCGAGCTCTCCGAACCCGGCCGCGCCGTCGCCTCCATTGCCATCCTCATGGCCATCTGGTGGATGACCGAAGCGCTGCCCATCGAAGTCACCGGCCTCATTCCACTGGCAGCGTTCCCTCTCTCTGGCGCGCTCAAAGTCGAAGCCGCCGCCGCCCCGTACGCCGACAAGATCATCTGGCTCTTCCTGGGTGGCATGCTCCTGGGCCATGCGATGGAGGTCTGGGGCCTCCACAAGCGTTTTGCCCTTTCCATCATCCTCCTGCTGGGCTCCACCCCCTCCCGTCTTGTCGGTGCCTTCCTCATTGCCACCAGCATCATCAGCATGTTCGTCTCCAACACCGCGGCGACCATCATGATGCTCCCCATCGGTACCAGCGTCGCCCTCTGGATCAACACCCACCTCACCGAAGACTCACCCGCTGCCCACCGCTGCCGCACCCTGATTGGCCCTGCCATCGTCCTGGCCATCGCATTCGGTGCCAGCATTGGCGGCGTCGGCACCGTCATCGGCACACCCCCCATCGCCCAGTACGCGGCGTTCATGAAGTCCATCTCGCACGAAGTCTCCTTCAACGAATGGCTCAAGATCGGCATCCCCACCCTCCTTCTCGTCATCCCCATCACCTGGTTCGTCCTGACCCGAATCGTCTTCCACTTCCCCTTTGCCGAGATTCCCGGAGTCCGCGATGAGATCCGCCGCGAACTGGCCGAGCTGGGCCCGATGCACCGGGGCGAGTTCCTTGTGCTTCTGATCTTCGCCTCCGCAGCAACCTGCTGGGTCCTTTCCCGCCAGCTCGGCGTCGACGACACGGTCATCGCCATCACTGCCGCGATCCTCCTTTTCATCTGCACCGCCCCCGACTCCAAGGGCACCAGCCGCCCTCTGCTGACCTGGAAGGAAGCTGAAGGCATTCCGTGGGGCATTCTGCTGCTGTTTGGAGGCGGTCTCTCCCTCGCCGCGGCGATCAAAGCCACCGGCGTTGACCTGGCCATTGCCCGCTCGGCCGATGGCCTATCAGGCATGAGTCTGCTGCCGATTCTGTGGATCATCGCCTTTGCGACCATTCTCCTGACAGAGTTCACGAGCAATACGGCGCTGGTCGCCGCGGGATTGCCGGTGGGTGCCGCGATAGCCCAGCGGCTGGACATCCCCCCCGCGGCGATCCTGGTGACGATCACGCTGACGGCCAGTCTGGGCTTCATGCTCCCGGGCGGGACCGCCCCCAATGCCCTGGTCTTTGCCAGCGGCCAGGTCACCATGCGTCAGATGATGAAGGCCGGGTTCCTCCTTGATGTTGCCTGTGCTGCTCTGGTGCCGCTTCTGGTCATGACACTTCTGCACTTCAACCTCCTGCCTGGTCAATAGATCTGCCCCACCGTTTGCGACAATCAGGAATCAGGCCAGCAGCGAACCTACTTTTCCTCAGTCAGCATTCCACCCCTCTAGAGGAGTCGCACTCCATGCGTATCGCGCTCAGTTCCGACCACCGTGGTACTTCCGCCATCCGCCAGCTCCACGAGAAGCTGCGCCACGAAGGCCACGATGCGTTCCTGGTCGGTGACTGCTCCGGCGCCACCGCCTGCGACTACCCCGAACGTGCCTACGAAGTCGGCAAGATGGTGGCGAACAAGACTGCGGACCTGGGCATCCTGGTCTGCGGCACCGGCATCGGCATGTCGATTGCCGCGAACAAGGTGCCCGGCGTGCGTGCCGCGGTCTGCCACGATGAACTCACCGCCCAGCTCGCACGCAGCCACAATGATGCGAACGTGCTGTGTCTCTCCGCCGATCTCCTGGGTCAGCGGCTGATTGAGAAGATCACGGAATCGTGGCTGAATGCCAAGTTCGAAGGTGGTCGCCACCTGCGTCGCCTGCACAAGATCGCCGCGATGGAAGCGGGCCGGGATCCTGCGACGGTCACGGATTGAACGTGGCATTGCTCTCTGAGCAATGTTCTTGCGTCGCATTGCTCTCCGAGCAATGCCAGTGCTGCAAACCCAACCGCCGACATGGCTCAGAGAGCCATGAAACTGAAGAACACGGCTCGGAGAGCCGTGCCACGTCATGGCCCAAAATCTCCCAGACACCGCAACAACTCCGCCGCGGCGATGGAGAGGTCTGCTCCGGGATCACGCCGCAGTGCGTCCTCGCACGCACCGGCCACGCGGCCCAGTTCCGGCAGCCCCATTGTCCCGGCCATTCCGCGCAGGCGATGGGCCAGTGTTTTCACGGCGCCCAGGTCCTTGGCCCGCACTGCGCTCTCCAGCGACTCACGCGTGCCCGGGAGCGATGCCCGGAACTCCCGCTTGCACGCCTCCAGCCATGGCCGGACCTGGGGTGCGACGGCACTGGAGGTCCCAGGCAGGAAGCCCGTGATCGTTTCGAAGAAGACATCCTCCACGATCGGCTTGCTCAGGTACGCATCACACCCCGCCTCCACGCACCGCTGATGATCGTCGGCCATAGCGTGTGCCGTCAGCGCCACCACACGAGTCCGCACTCCCGCGGCTCTCAGCGCGCGTGTCGCCGTGTACCCATCCATCACCGGCATCTGCATGTCCATGAGAATGAGATCGATGACCTCACCCCGACGCGCCGCACTCTGCACCGATTCCACGGCACGCGACCCGTCATCGGCTGTCGTCACCCGCGCCCCGCGCTCCTCCAGCAGATACGTCAGGAACTTGCGGGTATCCGGATTGTCCTCAACCTCCGCGCCATCGCCGCCCACTCCCCACTCCCACGCGAATCCGCCGCCCTCATCGCCCTGCTCCTCTGCCTGCTCCTGCCCTACGGGCTTGGCGAGAGCTTCCTCCTCAAAGCCGACAAGTTCCCCTTCTTCATCATGCTCTGGGCCATCATCGTGCTCACCCACCACCCCAAGCCACAAAACTCTGAGCTCTGAAAATTGAAATGCTGAACTCTGCCTTTCCCCCTCTTGCACATCCATCCGGGCTATCCCAGTTCCGCGCCTTCCATCCTGTCCATCCTGTCTATCCATGTTCTCTCTCCGAAAAGAGATGGAACATGGATGCACAGGATGGACAGGATGAGTGAAGAGGCTGATCACGCGGCCTTGAGAGCACTCGCGGACAGGCGCAGTGTTTGGGTCCGATCCCTGAAGTCAGTCAGACACCCGGAATCGAGCAACCCACGCTCTCTGTGATTCTGAAATCTGAGATTTGAAATTCTCTGCCCTGAAGTGCTGGGCTCTGCCTTCCCTCTCACGACTTGAGCCTTCGATACAGCATCGCCGCGGCAACCTCACACACTCAGGTCAAACGCCTTCTCCAAACTCACTCCCCTCTTGCACAGCCATCCGGGCTATCCCAGTTCCGCGCCTTCCATCCTGTCCATCCTGTCTATCCATGTTCTCTCTCCGCTCTTTTCGGAGAGAGAAC
>JBILUL010000066.1:0-23537 GCA_044371005.1 Phycisphaerales bacterium
GCCGGAGCGTCTCCATCAAGTTCGCGGGCGACTCGCGGACTTCCTTGCTCACGACGGATGTGAACGCTTCGCCGCGCGCGGTCGCGATCTCGCGGGCCTTGTCCATGTGATCGCCCGCGATGAACACAATGATGATCTCTTCGCCATGGGGATGCTGATCCCAGAACGCGCCCATGTCGTAGGGCACATTCGCGGGCTCGGCCTTCGCGGTGCGTCGTTTCGGGCGTTTACTGGGCGGCATGGCACATGGTACTCAGCGAGCGGGGAAGGCCTTGCGGCTGGCTTGACGAAACCCGACCCCCGCGCCATCGTCGCGTCCGCTCGCGCTGGTGGACGGCGGGCAGCGACTTGTGCCCGAGCGGTGGATGAGTCCGCGCCGACCCGTGTGTGGGGGGGGGGGGCGCCCGGCCCGCGGGCGTGCTCGGGGCCGAGGTGTGGGTGAAACTCGTTGACGTTGACCAGCCAGCACCGACCGACCCCGCCGCGCTCGCGTTCCTGACGATGACGACCAAGCCGAGGTTCCACGCCGAGTCGTCCGGAGCTTGAACACGGAGATCAGCAGGAGCATCCGCAGCATGGTGTCACGTCAGGCCCAGTGCGGCTTTGAGAATGGCTTTCGCCGCGGCGTTCCTGGCGCGTCCTGCTTCGACCAGATGCCCGCGCTCTGGCGGCTCTCCGCCTTCAAGGAGCGCTTGAACGGCGGAACCGTCGCGCTTTGACCACGCCGCGGCCAAGAGTGCTTGAGGGTCGCGTGCTCCGAGCGAGCACAGCAGTCGAATGCACTCGACCGCGCCGGGGACCGCCGCGAGATAGAGCAAGGTCTGGCCATGCGCGTCGGTTTCTGTCGGTGCGTGTCCGGCAGCGAGGTAGGCCTTCAGAGCCTCAGCATCGTCGGCCTTGAAGATCGCGTGCAGTTGCACAACGCTGGTTCGGTAGGGGGTGAGGGCTGACAGGAAACCGTCGAGCCCGCCGGCAACGGGCTTGATGTGAGCAGCGGTGGCAAGCGTGCCGCAATACCCCGGCGCAGGCTTGCACTCCATCTGATAGTGATAGACGCCCCCATCGGCATCGATGCACAGCCGATCGCCGCCGGGAACAAGCTCTGCGAACGGGATCAACTCGGCGGGCAGGCGGGGCATGAATACTCCCTCTGCGGCCCTGGCTGGTGGCACATCCTCCTGTTCACGTGACCACGCCAGCGCCGCGGCCAGATCGAGGTGATCGTCCCCCGGGCCGTACAGCCCATCGAGCGTGATCTCATGCGGACCTTCGACCCAGTGCGCAAGTGCGCCATAGACACCGGCGCTGAGCAGTTGTCGCTGCACTGGCGGAAGCGACACGCCGCAGCGAACTTCCAGGTGGCCAAGGTCGGCGGCGCTGACGGGCACGGGTTGGGCCGCCAGAAACCGACGAACGTAAGCGAGTGTGGAGGATGAGAGCATCGGGTTGGACTTTAGGACAGTCTTGGGGGAGTCTCATACGGATCCTCATCTCAACCCGGGCGCGTGCGGCGCGTGCTTGGGGAGTGTCGCGATGGGGTCAGACGTGGGATACTGGCGGCGGCAACGAGGGTGCGCATACGGATCGTCGAGCGGGAGTCGGGCGACGTCGGAAGACTGGAGCGCAGAATCGGTCGCGAGAAGAGCGCGGAGCGTCGCGACCGCTACCGCCGCGATCACGTTGCTGACATGGCGATCAAGCCGAGCTTCCGCGCCGAGTTCAAGGCGGGCGGGACCGCCGTCTCGGTGGCCCGCTGGGATCAACACGCGGGATGAGAAGGGGCCGTGGTCGGAGATCTCGACGGCGACGGTGGCGGCGTAGGGACCTTGCGGGTCCGAGTTTCACGGGCGCATGGTCACGCGCGCCCAGCTACGCTGGTCGGCGGCAATATCGAACGGATATCCACACTCGGGACATACGCCGGTGTCGCCAAGGTCGGCGAGGTCATGCACGCAGTTTACGCACGCGCGGCCTCTCGCCGCACGCACCGCCCGCCGCACTCGGCGCTGACCATGCCACAGGCCGAAGATCATCACGAATGTCGGGGCGACGAAGATCAGCGGTAGAAGCAAGCCGCCGAGCGTTCCCGAATGGATCAACATCGACCGCACCGTTGGCACCGATGAGATCCAGAAGATGACGAGCGGGAACATGAGCGGCAGTGCGAACCACCAGGCGAGCCGCTTCACGGCGGGCGGAATGAGTGGGCGTGATGGATCTGACTTCGACAAGATAGACGTATGTTACACCAATGGACCTGCGCCCACCCGCCGCGCCTGCCCGTGGGCGTGCTCGGGGCCGAGGTGTGGGAGAAACCCGTTGATGCGGACCCGCGCGCGCCGACCGGCCCCGCCTCGCTCAGGTTCCTGACCACGACGACCCGCCCGCCCCCACAAGGTTCCGCACCCAGTTCAACGCGTGCAAAGGCGGCAAAACTTGGGGCCGCCGTCTCCATGGCATGCTGGATCAACACGTTGGAGGGGTGCGGCGAAAAGGGGGCCGTGGTCAGAGGTCACGACCGCGACGGTGGCGGCGTAGCGCTGGTACTGTTGTCGATGACCTTGTCCGTCGCCGTGATCTTGGGCTGCATTCTCGCCGGACTTATCGCGGTCGTCGGGATCGGCGTGCAGGCGATGCGCCATGGGCCGCGGCTTGTATGGCGGTGGCTCCTCTTGCCCTTGGGTGCGTTCCTGAGCTTTGCCTTCATTCCCGCCAGCGTTGCGTTCGCAGAGGGTGTCTGGGGCGCTGACAACCCGCGTTTGTGGGTGGCTGTGAGCCTCGGATCGGTGGGCGTGCTGTTCCAGATCCTCGGATGGCGGGCTGTGCTGCGGCCTCGTCTGCGCCCAGCTCAATGTCCCGGGTGCGAGTATCACATGGACGGCTTGTCCCGCTGCCCCGAGTGTGGTCGGCCCACCAAACCACCGGATCAGTGAGATCTTTGCTCCAGAACGGCCGACTGTACTGGCCACACAAACGTTCCCGACCATGACCACCCGCCTGAGTTTCTGCGCCCCCCGTCTGAGAACGAGTTCAAGGCGGGCGAGGGCGGCAAAACTACCATCGACATGGCCCACTGAGTCAATATGCTCGGCGAAAAGTCTGCGTGGTCGGAGGTCACGACGGCGACGGTGGCGGCGTGACAGGCGGGAGCGACTCAGGTGTACCAGAAGAAGTAGATCACACCCCACACGCCTATCCCGACCGCAGCGAGCCAAGCTGCGATGACGATCCAGCCCCCAACCACGAACTCTATCCGCTGCCGCAACTCCGCCCACTTGGTTTCTCGGCGTGCGCCGTCGGACGACAGGGGTTCGGTCGGCTCAGGGTGGAGATCGTTCATGGTCAGTGCGCGAGATCAGCGGGGATCGTGGAGTTCTGGAGACGTATTGTAACGTTGGCGTCAAGAGGCGGCATTCCCGAATACACCGATGATTGAGCGAGCCATCATCCTCGAAGGCCATGACTGGGCGCACGAACACGCCGCGATAGCCGCTGTGTGGATGGCGATCTTCACAAGGGGCAACGATGTCGGCGATCCCGACTTCATGTGCGGCTTTCCCGATCGGCGTGAAGTCCGGCCGAGTGTTGATGAGGGCTTCTTCGTCGTCGCCGATCTGCTCTTGGCCGACGGTTCCGCGCTGATCGGGACGGTCGCACCAGCGAGGGACGATGCGGGTCATCCGATCTACACGCTCACCGCGTGCTTCTGGCCAGACGGGCGTTCGGCCAACGCGTCGATCCACGCAGCGGACGGCCACCCCGACGATCCGCCGGAGAAACGCGACCCCACGAGTCGGCAAGACAAGGGCCGCGACCGGGTGCTTCGAGCGGTAGGTCGCGAGCGAGGTGCGGTCTTCCCCGTCACAATCACGCCGCGAGCAGCGATCACGGGATGGCAGCGTTCATGGACGGTCGCTGATGTGCTGCCGGGGAATGGCATGGCGTGGGCGACGCGGGAGCGGCCTGATGCCAACAGCAAGTGGGGTTGATGTCGTACCAAGTTCAAGACTTCGGAGGCAGTTCCCGCATCTCATGACCCTTCGCACCGCGTAGCTCAGCCGATGACGGGCGTCAGCAACGGGGCCTGTGTGCAACGCAGCGCGGACTCTTGTCTCACGGAGTCGTTGACCGCATCCAAACTCTGTGCTCGCCGTGCGTAGATGTCCCAACTCGCGCTGTCGGTGTACCGGAGAAGGAACTCGGCACGATCGGCCATCCACGCATCCTGAGCCCGCCACGGCACGCGTGCGAACTCGGCGGCGAGTGCAACCGGGTCTTCCAACAGCGGCACCGCCATCAGATCAATCGACTCCGCCGAGCAGCGCTCCGCCCATTGCCCGATCGCGCCCGCCCGCCAAAGCATCAATTCCGTGTCGCCCACTCCCGGAAAGTCAATCGCCCACGCGCCCTCAGCGAACCCGACCGGCGCGCCCATCCACGGCTGCAGCGGCACGAGCCAGTGGTGCCGATCGAACTCGGCGCGGAGGGATTGAAAGCAACGCCAGAACCAATGCCCCGGCGAGCCATGGTTGTCCTGAATCAACATAAGCCGCATGCCGTTCATCGTCTCAGCATTCTATCGGCCGGCGAACCGCGTCCGGTCGTCAGCGCCCGTCTCGACCTCGCGCCCGCTCGCGCTGGTCGAGAGCGGGCAGCGGATCACGCACCAACTGCGTCTGGTGGATGAATCCACGCCGACCCATCGCGCCCGGTCCAAGCGAGTCCATCGCGCCGAGGTCTTTGTCGCGATCACCGAGCCGGGCCAGCCCGCACCGAGCGACCCGCGCGAGTACCGCTCCATCGGCAGCGTCACAAGGGGCGAGACCATGCTGAGCTTCGAGTCCGACAAGAGTGGCATGCAGGCCCACTATCTCTCGCGATGGGTGAGCACGAGCGGAGCGACGGGACCGTGGAGCGAGGCGACCAGCGCGACACTGGCATCGCGGGGCGCACACCCCGCCCACAGCCGCCGATCGCAACGCCCGCAGCGGCGTCCGCTCGCGTGAGAGCGCCCGCGCAGGCCGGTTACAGCATGCCGTGGATCAGCACCGCGCCGGGGCCCAGGCCCGCGAGCAGTTCGCGCAGGCACGCCTCTTCGTCGGCCGCGGCGATCCCGACAACAAGCATCGGGTGCTCGGCCGGGCGATCGGGCGTCTTCTGGATCGACACGTCGAAGTGCTTGTTCCGCTCGTAATGCATTAACACAGGCGAGTCGCGGAACGCGCCCCGGAACCGGGGCCACTGCCACATCGGCGGGGTCGGATACTTTGGGTTGGCGTAGCCCCCCGGGATCTCGTAAACCGTGCATCCGAGCTTTCGCAGCGCGGCGTCGAGCAACTCCCCCTGCGGTGCGCCCTCATCCAGCGCGATCAGCGCGGGCACCCAGGAGTCCGGGTCGCGGAAGAGTTTCGAGATGAACTCCGCAAACGTCGGGGCGAGCGCGAACTCCTGCTCGCCTTCGAGGTCCACGTGGGTCACGCTCGGCTCGCCCGTGGGGCCGCGCGCGCGGTAGTCCAGGCAGCACCATGTGTGCCCGTCGCCGCCGAGCGGGATGAGCCCCTCGGGCAACTCCCATTCCTCGCGGGCCAGCGCGGTCTGCTGCGTGAGGCCGTCACTGTCAGTCGGATGCACGCCCGCCAGTCGCGTGAACGAGTATCGCTTCCGGCCGTACTTCTTCCGCCCCTCCGGCGTGAGTTTGAGGCTCGTCAGACGGAGCTGACCGCCGTTGCGGACGCGCAGCACGGCGAGCAGCTCCACGGGGAGTTTCACGCCCAGGACCGCCTCGGTGCGGGCGAACTCCTCGGCGGTCGCCGGGTCGGAGATGTCCACCTTCAGCGGCGTGCCGAAGAGACCGTCGGGGACTTCGAATGCGCCGGGCTTTTTCTTTGCCATCTTGTGCCTCACATGTCCCGCCTGTGTCGCCGCGGGGGCGAGGATTGTATTGCCGCCGTGGTCGCCCAGGGTCGGCTTCAGATACGCGGCCCTCGTGTTCGGGTCCCCGCGCGTTGGGAGGGCCGAGACTCGGGCCCACTCCCTCTCGCGCTAGGTGAGTACGAGCGGAGCGACCTGGCCGTCGAGCGACACGGCCAGCGCGACGGTGCCGGCGTGAAGTGTGCTGTGAGGCACCGAGTCTCGTTACCGCACGCCCTGCTTCCACCACAGGCCCTGCTTGTCCTGTTTCCACTTCCCCGCGTCGCTGTCCGCAGGGTCCCACCTGGGCGGCGCGAGGTCTTTGCCGACGAACGCTCGCGAGCCCGCCGACACCATCCACGGCATCATGCGGAGCACCCGGGCGAGCCCCTCGGGCGTTGCCATTTCATCGAGCAGAGGTACGAGCAAGTCCGTGAGCACGCGCTCGAACCGCGCGCAGAACTTCTCCAGGTTCCAGCCGTCAACTCCTTTGTCACACGCGAAGTAAGCCGAACCGCTTCTGCGGAAAGAGTGCGTCGATGCGGACATTCGTATCGGCCTTGAGCGCGATGAACTTCGAGAGGGTTGCGGGGAGGTCGATCCACCGCTTGAACCGCAGCCGCGGGAAGTCAAAGCCGATATTCACGTAGAAGCAGATCGGTTCGCCCTTGCACCGCCACTGGCTTTTCTGAATGTTGATCGCCTGCCACTGTTCGCCGCGCTCGCGCCGGTAGTTCAGCCCCGACCCCGAGAAGCCGTGCTCGCGCAGCACGCGGCCCGTGCGGCTCATGAACTCCTTGAATGTTTCTTCAGGGGTTGGCTTCGGGTCGCGCATGCGGGAAAGATCGTATCGAGTCTGTGCGGACCAGGTCGCACCATGCACCGGCGCGGAGGTGTGGGCAAAACTCGTCGATGCGGACACGCCCGCGCCGACCGACCCCGCCGCGCTCGCGTTCCTGACCATGACCACCCGCCCAGGTTTCCGCGCCGAGTTCAAGGCGGGCGAAGGCGGCAAAACCGCCGTCTACATGGCCCGCTGGATCAACACGCGGGACGAAAAGGGGCCGTGGTCGGAGATTGCTACCGCAACAGTCGCAGCATGAGGGGCGACGGTGGCGGCGGAGCGACCCGGCACGCGGGCAGCGTTGGGCGCGGCGTCGCGTTACGGCCTTGGCGGTTCTTCCTCATCGGACGCCGACCACGGTACGAAGCCGGGAGGACGCGGTTCGGTGTACGGCGCGCCCTGCTGCACCCAGATCTCAACATCCCGCGTCGCGTCGTACGGCTGCCCGCACTCCGGGCATGTACCGGCGTGGGAGAGCGTCGAAACATCGTACCCGCAGTGCGTACACAGGCGAAATCGCGAGGCGAAGAGCGCTCGCCGCATCCGCCGAACACGCCAGTGCCAAAACGGGAGCAGCACGACAACTGGCGTCAGGCCCAACGCGATCGGCACGAGTCGATACGCGCCCCCGCCCGGCAGGCCGAGGCGCTTGCGCAAGACGAGCCACGCGAGCGCGGCGAGTGCAAAGCCCACCGCGGTCATGGCCCACAACCAAACCGCCCGGCGGATGACCGGCGGTGTCGGCGGGGCTTCCTCGGGAGTGTGTCCTGACATGCCGCTGGAATTCTAGCAACCGTGGCACCCCGGCTCCGCCGCGTTCACGTTCCTGACCATGACCATCCGCCCAAGTTTCCGCGGCGAGTTCAAGGCGGGCGAGGGCGGCAAATGGGGGGGCCGGCGGCACCATGGCTCGCTTGATCAACACGCACAGCGAAAGGGGCCGTGGTCGGATGTCACGACGGCGACGGTGGCGACTCAGGGAATCGATTCATATGCTTGCCTCGCTGGACTGCGGAAAGGTGTGCAGAGCATGACCATGAGCACGACGCAGAATGAGCAACCTCCTCACTCCACGGCTTCATCGCCCGACGAGGCCGGTCTGACCGGGATGCCGACGGGACTCGCGGTGCTTGTTGCCGTTTTCGGGTTTGTCGTGATGGCGCTCACGCTTCTTGTCAAGTATCTCATCACGGGAACGGCCGTTCGCGACGGCTTGGGGTGGGCGCTGCTTTCGCTCTCAATTGTGTTTGGGCTCGCGATGCCGATCGCTGTCTGGCGACGGAATCATCGCAAGAAGGAGCAGTAGTCCCCTGCCTGCAGGTCAGGCGATTCGAGACGGAAGCCGTTCGCCACGGGATTGATGTCCATAACCCACCCGCTCGCGCTGGTCGAGAGCGGGCAGCGGCTCACGCACCAACCGCGGCTCGTGGATGAATCCACGCCGACCCGCCGCGCTCACATTTCTGACCATGACGACCGAGCCGAGTTCAAGGCGGGCGAGGGCGGCCCCAACTTCTGGTGCGCGGGGGGGCCGGGGGGCGGGGGGTGGGGGGCCGCCGCCAACATTGGCCGCTGTGTCAACACGTTGGGAACGCGGCGAAAAGCAGCTGTAGTTGGAGATCACGATGGCAGCGGTCGCTGCGTGAGCCACTTCGGCATGATCTCACCCGATGGGCAAGATGAACCCCACCTGAGCTTTGTATGATTGCCTGATGAGCGCGAAGCGAGCCGTCATGCAGTGCATTCAATGGGGTGGCCCGGTTGTGGCCTTGCTCCTGGTGGTGTGGTGGTGGTTCAGCAGGACAACTTGGATCTCCTACACGGGGCCGGGAGACTGGCAATTCATGTCGGGGAGTGGCCGTGTCAATATCACCTACTGGCCGGGCACGACCGCACAGGGTCAGCCCATCACCGGCCATCCTCGGCAGAAGGGCTTGCAGGTCACGAGCACCCCAAGACAGTTGAACTGGTGGTTCGGAGTGCGTTGGGAGTTTGACCACAGGTCCATCAGGATCCCGTTGTGGTTTCCGCTTTTCATCGTCGTCGGTCTGACCGGGGCCGTCTGGCGCAAAGAAATCACCGGCCGCCGCCGCGCACTCATCGGCCACTGCCCCACGTGCAATTACGACCGCAGAGGCCTTGCGGCGACTGCTCCATGCCCCGAGTGCGGCGCAACAGGGCAGAAAACCTGACCCAGTTCAACCGCACCGACCGACCCCGCCGCGCTGTCGTTCCTGACCATGACCACCAAGCCGAGTTTCCACCCCACCCCCCCTCATCCGTTGGAGTCGAGTTCAAGGCGAGCGAGGGCGGCAAAATGGGGGCGGCCGTCTCCATGGCCCGCTGGATCAACACGTTGGGGGGCGCGGCGAAGAGGGGACGTGGCCCAGGATCATGACGGTGGCGGCGTGACGCATCGCGGCGATGCTCGGCATGGTTCACCACCAACCCAACTGCCTCCCAAGTAGCGCGGCAAAGATCGCAAGGAACGCGGCGATCCCCGACCATTGGAGCATGAGCACGACGCGCTCGCGCCGTACCCGCGTGCGCATGTCCGCGTCGGACTCTACAAGCCGGGGATCGCCGCGGCCATCGGGCGCGCCATCTTCATCATGTTCTTCGTCTCCGGCGCCCGCGGCCCGGCCGTCCGCGCCGTACTCCTCGCCGTCATCGCCGACGACGCGGGCGTTGAGCGTGCCAGCGATCTCGACAACGATCTCGATGAACGACCGCGGCGGACTCTTCGTCACGATCTCGCCGTCCAGCCAGCACAGCCATGGCGCGTGCTCGGTGCCGCGCGGCTTTTTCATGAGCATGGCATAGTCCAGGCCCAGCCTCTCGTCACGCTGGAACCGAGCATCGCCGAGCACGACGCACTCGAACTCTTCGCGCGTGATGGGCGGGCCGGAGTCTGGGTCCGACCACTCGGCACGCCGCGTGATGTGGAGGTCGTAGCCCATGAATGGGATGATAGTAAGTGATCGGCAGTCTGCACCGACCGGCCCCGCCGCGCTCACGTTCCTGACCATGACCACCCGCCCAAGTTTCCGCGCCGAGTTCAAGGCTTGCGTTGGCGGCGCTGGTTCGTGCCCGCTCCAGATGGAAGCGAGGGCTTCTTGGGATCGGGTGTGGCCATGGCGAGGGCCCGCAGTGTGCGCTGAAAGTGCTTGGATGCCCAGCGATCATGGGCCGCGGTGTTGGCGCGGATGTGCTTGGCGACGCTCCAGGCTTTGCCGCACCACGCGAAGCGGCCGACCGAGAGCAGATCGGCCTCGGGCATGGTGATGGCCCGCGACCGCAGGGCTTGATGCGCGGCGTTGTAGTCCTTGAGCACGCGCGCGAGCGTGTGCGAGCGGCGTTTGAGGTGGATCGCCTTGTTCAGCTCGCGCGTCTCCGACCACTTGAAACCCCGTGCTGGGGGCGTCATGGAGTCGAGCGAATCGCCCAGGGCACACCAGCCCGCGCAGCGCTGCGCCCAGTCGGTCACGTGTGCCACAACGTCCTTGAGCGACCACCCGGCGGAGTTGACGCGAGAGGATGCCCACGCCTCTGGCGGCACGCGATCGATGAGCCCCAGGAGTCTTGCGTGCTCGGCGTCGATCTCGGCGATGAGTTCGCGGCGTGAAAGGACGGGGGGCATGGAAGATGGTAGTAGCGAGGCGCGGTGCCGATCGATGTGTGTGCTCAGCCGGGTCAACACACGCGGCGAGACGGGGCCGTGGCCCAAGATCACGACGGCGGCGGCTTAGCGGGTGACTTTGATGCCCGGCCAGCGGGCTTTGACCGCAGCGACGCCCGCGTCCGTTGCCTTGGTGTCGCGGAGAGAGAGCGCGGTCAGTGATGTGAGGCCCGAGTCGGCCCGCGCCAGGGCGCGAACTCCCGCGTCTGTCACGGCTGTTGCGCCCAGGTCCAGAGTCTTAAGCGACTTCAGGCCCGTGTCCGTGCGGGCGAGGTCTGCGACGCCGGTGTCGGTCACTGCCGTGCCGTGGAAGAAGATCGCGTGCAGCGGCGCGAGGCCCGAGTCGGCGCGGGCCGCGGCTTTGGCTCCCGCATCGGTCACCTGCGAAAAGGCCAGGTTCAGCGTGCGCAGATTCGTGAGGCCCGTGTCCGTGCGGGCAAGGTGCGAGAGCCCCGCGTCGGCCACTTGCGTGCTGGCGAGGCCGAGCACCGTGAGCCCGTGAACACCCGTGTTCTTTGCTGCCAGATGTTCAATCCCCGCGTCGGTCACCTTGGTGAAACTCAGGTCGAGCGTGGTCAAGCCCTTGAGCCCCGTGTCCGCACGTGCGAGGTTTTTCACTCCGGCGTCGGTGACCTGCGTGGAGCCGAGATCGAGCAAGGTCAAGCCCGCAAGGCCCGTGTCCGCGCGGGAGATTGTCTGCACGCCCGCGTCCGTCACCTTCGTGGCCCCAAGGTACAGCGATGTGAGTTGCTTGAGGCCCGTGGTCTTGCGGGCCAGCGCGGCGACACCCGCATCCGTAACGGGGGTGAGTTGAAGGTACAGCGTGGTCAGCGCGGTCAGGCCCGTGGCAGGGTCAGCAATCCATGCGGCCCCGGCATCAGAGACAGCCGTGCGCTTGAGATCCAGTTCCGTGACCCGCGCGAACTCGGCAGGGCCCAGCGCAGCGCTGGGAGGAAGTTTGAGGTGCTCACGGACCTTGGCTTCGATCACCGCGCGTTCCTGCTCGGAAATCGCCTCCAGGAGCGGCGCTTCATTGCGCGACGCGGACGGTGTCGCCGGGGTTGCAGCCACGCACCCACACCCAACCACGCAGGCGGCCAGCATCGCCAAGACGGTCCTCATGGGGGAATCGTACTCCCCGGGGCGTGGAGTGAGACGGCGCCAGCCGCGTGCGCAGCACATGACCGATGCCTTGCAGTATCGTGTTCAAGGACGAACTGTCGAGTGGGCACAAGCGTACAGCACCCATGGCTCGCACTCTTTCGTGGTACGCTTTGTTTCCCTTCGTGCTGAGTGCTGGATGTTCGAGCCCGCCGGCCGATGAGCCGGTGATTGTGCCCTCGCACGTGCAGCCAGTCGCGAAGACCTCGGTCCGGATGGAGGCGTTCTCTGGCTTCATCGGCGGTCGCTGGAAGATGACCACGCTGGCGGGGACGGACACCTATGACACCTGGTACTGGGGACCGGAGCGCAACTCGATCCGAAAAATGACCGCAGGCACCGCCCCCAGCGGTGAGCCATGGCACGCCATGTCCGTGTTCTTCTGGCACCCTGGCCGCAAAGAGGTGCGCACGCTCTCTGTGAGCCCCGCGTTCCGCGGCGTAAGCGAGGGCACGTTCACGTTTGACGGCCAGAAGGCCGCCGGCCTCATCGATATGCATCAGACCACCGGCCACCGTGTGTTGGGCAAGCGCTGGACCTTCGAAGGCCCCGACAGGTACCACGATGAACTGCTGGACAAGGTTCCCGAGGGCTTTTCACTCCAGAACGAGTGGCGCCGCTTCCGCGTCGAGGCGCCCAGCGAGGACGAGCTCGCCGCGGAGCGCACCCGCACGGCCGCGGCAAGGCCCTCGGAGTTCATCAAGCCCCTCGAGCGGCTCCTGGGCCACATCTGGGAGGGCAAGGCCGTGCTCGAGGTCGCTGCCCCACCGCCCGCCGACACCCTGCCCACAACACGCACCACCTTCGAGTATGTGCCGGATGCGGACGCGATCTACGGCCGCGTGCAGACGCTCGATGCCGATGGCACGCCTTCTCACTCGATGGACCTGTATCTCTACCACCACACCGGCGCGCGGGTGCTGCGCTGCCTCGCGCTCGCGAACAGCAACGACGGCGATGGGGTTGTCTACGAGGGCGATATCACGCCGGGAGACAACGGACGCTGGCTCCGTCTCGACCTCCGGGCGCACCAGTCAAGCGGTGTCTCCACGATCGAAGCTCGGATCGACTTTGAGCCGCCCGGCAGCGTGCGCTTCCGAGCGTGGAGCACCGAAGGCAAGGATCGCATCTTGATCTTCGATCATGTCCAGTCTGAAGCCACGAAGTAGTGGTCACGCGCCACGCCCTCGCGCACCTTCTTGCGACGAAGGCCTGCGCGGGCAGAACGGTTCACGCACCAAGTGCGGCCCAGCGCAGTGCCGAGAGGTGAACCCGATGAGTCCACGCCGAGGAGCCTCGCCCAACCCGCGGCCGTGCTCGGGGCCGAGGTGTTGTTGAAACTGGTGCGCCCTCAATGCCAACACGCCCGCGCCGATCACCCCGCCGGTGAACTAGGCAGTTTCACGTTCCTGACCATGACGACCAAACCGAGTTTCGCGCCGAGTTCAAGGCGAGCGAAGGCGGCAAACCAATTTCTCTAGAGGCGGTTGAGTCAACACGTGGACTGAAAATATCCGTGGTCGACGATCACGATCGCGAAGGCCGCGGCGTGATGAGTGCCCGAAGCATCTGCGACCCTACGCGCCATTGATCAGTTTCGAGGGCCAACCGATGCGGATCAGAAGTCCGTCCGGTCCGGCAATTCCAACTTCGTAGATGCCCCATTCGCGGTGGCGAAGAATCCCGCCGGGACGGATGATCAGGTCGTCAACGCGAGCGGCGATCTCAGCAACTTGCGGCGTGCGGATGAACACACCGAAGGGGTTGTTGTCCGACGGTACGCGCCAGGGGCCCTTGCCCGCTTGAGTCAGATGCACCTCGCAACCCCAGCCGGTCATGATGATGTACTGAGTGTCGCCACCCGTGCGAATGAACCCGAGGCGCTCCCAGAACGGCACAGCAGACGGCAAGTCATTGCTGGGAACAATGGCGAAGGCGCCGACAGTTGGGGCCGTGGACATCTGCGTGCTCCTTGGTTGCTGCAGCGACGTGGAGGATCCGCCAGATCACGCCGACGGCGCAGCATGATAGAGCTGAGTCTGCGGTCCACAGCAAAGGGGCATTGGTCGCACGTCGTGCGAACGAGGTTGGAGTTCAACGAAACAGCGGAGCGTGCATCAACGGTCAGTTGACGACATCAACGCTGGAATACTGGTCCAGGTTGCAGACAACCAGTTCGCCATCGTTCTTGCGGAGCGTGAGGCGATCCATCCACAACTTGTGGTCTTTGCTGTGAGCGTACCACGAGCCGGTCTTGGCCTGTTCGAACTTGACCACGGTGCCTTCGACCGACGTGACCATGACGCCGGTGAGACGCGGGACTTGCTGGGTGACCTTGACCTTGGTGCCGGTTGAGTAGGTTTGGACTGCCATCGGTTTCCAGTGTAGGGGTGGAGGATACAGAGTTCCGAAGTTCCCAAGTTCCGAAGTTCAGGCAGGCTCGCAAACCGGGGCAGCAATGGCGTGGACTTGCACCCTTTGGGGTCGTGGGATACTGTATACTATAGGTATACAAACTGACAACTGTCTGGAAGTTCCATGGCAACAAAGACTTACACAACTGTCGCGGCGGTCCGGAGGGCGTGGGGACGCCTTGGGTGTGCCGCGGCGGGTGGGGGTGGGGGTGGGGGCGCGGGGGCTGGCGGCGAGGGAGGCGTAGATCTGGAGGCATTGCTGGTGGCAACCGGGGACCTGGCGGCAGGGGATCCGGGGGTCTTGAGGTCGGTGGGAGCGTGGCTGGCGCGCTATGGGGGCGCGGTCGCGCGGCATCGGCTTGTGGCGAAGTTGATGGCGGCACCGACGTCACGACGCGGCATCGGTGTCATGGTCTCACATGCACTTGCAGGCGGCGCGATGGGTGAGCTGGTTCTGGTGCAGCGTGCGTGCGGCGATGAAGTGGAGTTGGAGGGTGAAGTCGATGTCTCGGGTTTGGTGGCGCACGATGTGGTGATGCGTGCGAACGCGTTCCTGCGTGAGCGGCTCATGCGCAAGGGTGATCTGCGGTGCAGCATCGTGGAAGTGCTGCGGCATGATGTGAAGGGAAGTGTGCACGCCGCGGCGGAGTTGGCGCGTTTGACCGCGACCACGCGTGCCGCGGTGAACAAGGCGCTGCGTGCGCTGTATCTTGAGGGAGATGTAGTGATCAGAGTGCGCCCGGGGAGTCGGCGCGACTACGAGGTGAGCTTGGCGCGGTGAGCGGTCTCAACACCCTCTTAGCGGATTGGTGCCCAGTCTTTTCCGGCAAGTTGCTTGAGGCGGCTGGCGGCACCATCGAGGATGGCGCGTTCCCGTGCGGCGTCGCGGTAGGGGTTGCCACGGACGAGCAGGTCGATGGGACCGGAGGTGGATTCGCCCGAGCCGCGGGTGGCCTGGGTGGCGATGAGCACAAACTGGCGGTCGTCGTTCGCCAGGAACGTGAAGGTCATGGTCTTGCGACCATCCTCCAGAGTTCCGGCGGCTTCATTGAGTGGCGCAACGCGACCTCGTGTTGCCCCAAGATCGGCGGCGGGCTGCAGGTCGTTCCAATCGCCAACGACCTGACGGGACTGAATGGGAGCATCCGCGCCAGTTTTGGAAGTGGGTTCGGGGCCAGCGCAGGAGGCCAGGCACAGGGCGGCGATTGAGATGCTGGGGATGAGGTGTTTCACGGGTGGCTCTTCGAGACTGTATCCGCTGCGGGGGAAGGGATTGGCCGTACCATTCCTGCTTGGAACTAACCGTACGACTCATCAATGGTCCTGAACGTGTGAACGTGCTGGGCCCTGCCGACCGCAACATCAAGATGATCCGCGAAGCGCTGGGCGTGCATGTCACGGCGCGCGAGGGGAAAATCACGGTGAGCGGTGAGCGCGGGCCCGTGGTGGTGGCGCGCAATATTCTCGAAGCACTCAATGCCGCGGCGGCGGACAAGAAGACATTCACGCGCCAGCAGGTGCTGGACATGATCATGGGCGAGTCGGACCGGATGACGGCCGACAGCACCGAGGGCGGGCGCGTCAACGACACGCTGCTCAATGAGAGTGAGTGGGATGGTCGGCTGAATGTGTATGTGGGTGGCAGACCAGTGCGGCCGCGGACGCCGAATCAGGAGCGGTATCTGCACGCCATCAAGGACAATGACCTGGTCTTCGGGATCGGGCCTGCGGGCACGGGCAAGACGTACCTGGCGGTCGCCGCGGCGGTACACATGCTCAAGACCGAGCGCATCAAGCGCATCGTGCTCACGCGTCCGGCGGTTGAAGCTGGTGAGCGACTGGGCTTCTTGCCCGGCGACATCCGCGCAAAGGTCAACCCGTACCTGCGTCCGCTGTTTGATGCGCTCAACGACATGATGGAGTTCAACACGCTGCGGCGCTTCATGGAGACGGATGTGGTGGAAGTGTCGCCGCTGGCCTTCATGCGCGGGCGCACGCTCAATCACTCGTTCGTGATTCTCGATGAAGCGCAGAATGCCACCCGCGGGCAGATGAAGATGTTCCTCACGCGTCTTGGTCACGGCAGCAAGATGGTGGTGAACGGCGATGCAACGCAGACGGATCTTGATGACCCGCGCGACTGCGGCTTGATCGACGCGGCATCGAAGCTGCGCGATACGCGCGGTGTGGGGTTGATTGCCTTCGACAAGAACGATGTGGTGCGCCACAGTCTGGTGCAGCGGATCATCGAGGCGTATGGCGAAGAGGATGCACGCTGAGGTGACGAGCTGGTGTGCGGTTCCGGATCCAGCATCTGGGAGCGACGTGGATAAACGACAAAACCGATGCGCCGGGTGGTGCATCGGTTTCGGTTGATTGCGTCGGAATGTCGGCGGCGATTACTTGGGCTTTTCGCCTTCGTCCATCTGGCCTTCATCCTTCTTGGGTTCTTCCTTGGCCGCGTCGGGCTTGGCGTCTTCGGTCTTGCCAGCCGCGGCGGTTTCCTTGGCGCGGAGGGTGGCGGCGTGGGCTTCCGCGGCGGGGAGGATCATGCCGCCGGTGATGCCGCGCATGATGGCTCGCATGCCGCCGGAGTTTCCGGCGACTTCTTCCTGATCAGGGAGGATGAGGGTGGTGATGCCCAGCAGTTCGCCCTTGGCGGTGAAGACGGGCATGCCCATTTCGCCGCTGGCGAGGCCGATGGAGGGGATGTAGAGCTCGCGGGGCTTCTTGACGACCGCGGCGACGTGGGCGGTGGAGACGATCGGGGCGCGATCGAAGAACTTGCCCATGAGCGAGACTTCGACCAGATCCTGGCCGAGTGTTGCGCTGACGGACTTGCTCAGGTCGACGGCGGCCAGGGGCTTGGCGGGTGCTTCGTTGAGCTTCACCCAGGCGAGGCCCAGGTCGGAGTCGCGAGCCATGAAGGAGGCGTCGACGCCCTGGGTGTCATCGCCGACGAGAACTTTGATCTCGCTGGGCGTGGGGGTCGGGCCGCCGAAGCGGGCCATGAGGCCGCCAAAGGCGTTGTTGTTGGAGAGGATGATGCCGGAGGGGTCGATGACGATGCCGGTGGTTTCGACTTCTTCGTCCTGCTCGCCACCCTTGAGGATGAACTTGAGGGTGACGATGGCGGGAGCGTTGGCATCAACGATCTTCTGCGTGTCGCCGGTTTCGGCCTGGAGGGGCAGCGTCGTCGGGAGTGCACTGACGGCGGTGCCGGCGGCGCAGAGGACCACAGCGGCGAGCGAAAGACGCGCGAGTCGGGGGTAGTTCATGGAGAAACCAGAATAAAACCGCGGCTGCTTCAAGCCGTGGCGGGGGTGGGCAGGCTGCGCGCAGGAACACCCCGCGGCGGCGAGCACTCGTGATGGCAATCCTCGCCGCGGGGGCGTGGGGATTGTGTAAGCGGAGGGGAGGGGATTCGAACCCCTGAAACGGTTACCCGTTTACGCGATTTCCAGTCGCGTTCCTTCAGCCTCTCGGACACCCCTCCGTCTTTGGGGGGAGAGAGTGTAGGAGGGCTGGGGTGGAGGTAGCAGGCTTGGAGCGTCGAAGTTCGGGAGTTCGGGGTCTTCGCGGCTCAGTGTGAGGGCTGATAAGGAAGGGGCGTGAACATGAAGAAGTGGGGTCCGATGCCCGTGGGGGTGAACTCTGGGCCGAAGGGTTGAAGGCCAAAGTGCTGGTAGAAGCCGCGGTAGGCGGTGCGGGCGTTGCACCAGAAGACGGAGCCCTGGTGAGCCGCGGCGTGGCTGAGGCAGCGGTGGAGGAGTTGGCCGCCAAAGCCCCGGCCTCGGATGGAGGGGTCGGTGGCCATGCCCCGGAGTTGCCACGCGGCGTTGGTCGCGAGTGCGGGGTGAGCGGGCAGGAACGCGGCGGGTGGTGATTTGCGGTAGATGCTGGCGATGGCGAGGGGGGCAGAGTCGGGGGTCTCGAGAGCACCGAAGTGGATCGTGTCGGGATCGAGGTCACCATCGAAGGCCATCTCTTCAATGGGTTGGTGGGGTCGAAGGACGGATTGGCGCAGACGGTGGGTCGCGGCGGCTGGGATGGGGACGATCAGCATGGCAGGGTTCCGACGTTTGGGAAAATGGTCGCCTTGGCTCTGCTGGTACGCTGCGACGGCTGGCGCGGGTCGCTGCACCGGGCGCGGGCCGCGTCAGTGACGGCCACATCGTTGTTGAGGGCGACGACCGGATCGTTGGAACTCACGATTTCGCGGTTGAGGCACGTTGCCAGACGACGACTTCGCGGCAGAGCTTGATGCCGAATCTGGCTTCGACGCGGCGTTCGACTTCCTGAATGAGTTCGATGACATCGCGGGCTTTGCCGCCGGTGTCGGCGGTGAGGAAGTTGCCGTGGACGGGGCTCACGCTGGCGGTGCCGATGCGGAGGCCCTTGCAGCCGGCCAGGTCGATGCACTTGCCGGCGGAGACGCGCTGGCCGGCGGTGCCGAGGCCTTCGATGGCGTGGGTGAGCGTGGGGTTCTTGAAGCAGCAGCCAGCCGAGTTGTCGGCCATGGGCTGGCTGTTCTTCTTGTAGGCCATCACTTCCTTGAGCTTCTCACGCGGACCGGGGCCAGTAGCCGGCGTAAGGCGGAGGTGGGCACCGGTGATGAGCAAATGGTTGAGGCCGCTGTGGCGGTAGCCAAAGTCGATCTGACTGCGTTCGAGCGTGAGGGCGTTGCCTGATCGATCGAGGGCGAAGACGCGTTCGACCAGATCGGCGATCTGGCCGAAGGCACCGCCAGCGTTCATGACGAGCGCGCCGCCCAGCGAAGCGGGGATGCCGCCGAGGACTTCGAGGCCGGCGAGGCCGTCGCGGAGGGTCTGGGTGATGAGTTTGGGGAGGTTGACGCCCGCGCCGACGGTGAGCAGGCCGGTGGAGGCGTCCCACTCGACTTGGTTGAGGCCCGTGAGGGTGACAACGAGGGAATCGATGCCATCGTCGTCGACCAGAAGGTTTGCGCCGTCGCCCAGCACCTTGAGGTTGGGATCGAGCTCGAGGGCCTGACGGAGCTGGTCGGCATCGGTGGGGCGGGCGAAGCGGTCGGCGCCGCCGCCCACCTTGAACCAGGTGGCGATGGGGACATTGAGTTCGATGGGGAGCATCGTGGCGGTGGTCATGGGGCGGGGGCGGGCTGGGTGGTTGGTTCGGCCGGGGTGGCAGATGGGGCACCGTGGGCGGGCGCGTTGAGCGGCGGAGCGTTCCGGGCCGCGAAGTTGAGGCCAGCGATACCGATGATGATGGCGAAGATGCCGGCGCCCAGGTAGCTGTAGTCGCGGGGTGTGAGTTTGGCGTCCATGCGGAAGGCGACCCAGAGGTGGATGAGGAACCAGAGGATCGCCGCGGCTCCGATGAGGGGGAGCAGTCCGCAGAAGAGGATGAGGACGATGTGGAGCATGGAAGCGGGGGAAGTTCCTGAGTTCCGAAGTTCCGAAGTGCGCGGGCGCGCGTTGGCGGTGGTGGGTTACTCGAGGAAGCCCTTACCGATTTTCCAGACATCGCCTGCGCCCATGACGACGACGGTGTCGCCGGCGCGGGTGGTGGCTTTGAGGTGGTCGATGATGGCGGTGAAGGGGTAGAGGTGCATCGCCTTCACGTCTTTGGCGATGAGACGGTCGACCAGGTCGCCCGCGGTCACCTTCTGGCGCTCTTCCTGGCTGTCGCGGACGAAGTAGATGTGGGGCACGACCACGATGTCGGCCTGGCTGAAGCTGGTGGCGAACTCTTCGAGCAGGTGGCGGGTCCGGCTGTGCTGGTGGGGCTGGAAGACGACGATGAGGCGGCCATCGCGGCTCTGGGGCGCTTCCGATTCGCGAAAAGCGCGGATGGTGACTTCGATCTCGGTTGGGTGGTGTCCGTAATCGTCAAAGACACGGACGGTGCCGCCGGAGACAGGGCGTTCACCCATGAACTGCATGCGGCGGTCGGCACCGCCGAAGTTGGCAAGGCTCTTGGCTACCAGGTCGGCAGGCGCACCGGCCCAGATGGCCAGAACGAAGGCGACCGCGGCATTCGATGCGTTGTGCGCCCCCGCAAGGGTGTTGTTCCAGCGGGCCTGCACGCGGCCACGGTGAGAAATCGTCACGCCTCGGGTCGTGGGTTCGTAGGCGACGGTCCAATCGGCACCGGGGTTCCAGCCGATCGTTTCGACTTCGCAGTCGAGCCCGGCCGTGATCTCGCGGCGGTGGGCTCCCTCGTGGCCGATGAGGAGCTTGCCGCCCTGAGCCGCGGGGGGGAGGAGGGAGGCAAACTCGCGGAAGGACTCAACGACGGCATCGAGGGTGCCGTAGACATCGAGGTGATCGGCTTCGACGTTGTTGATGCAGGCCAGCGTGGGGCGGAAGTTGTGGAAGGAGCGGTTGTACTCGCAGGCCTCGGCGACGAGGATGCCGGGTTTGCCCTTGGAGGTGCCGCTGGGGATGGTGTGGGCGCCCAGGCGGAAGCCTGCGGGGGTGGAGCGGGGCTTGAGGGTTCCGTTGGTGAGCTGGGGGCAGGTGGCACCGACGATGACGTTGGGGTCAAGGCCCGCATCGGTGAGGGCGCAGCCGAGCATGGCGGTGGTGGTGCTCTTGCCGTGGGTGCCAGCGATGGCGATGCCGGTGGCACCGATCATGGAGCGGCCCAGGGCTTCGGCGTAGAGGAGGGTGGGGATGCCCCGGTCGTCTGCCGCGAGCATCTGGGGGTGATCGGGTTTGACGGCGGCGGAGGCGACGACCAGGTCGGTGGGCTCGGGGAGGGAGCGTTGGGACTGGTCAAAGTCGATGATGATGCCACGGGCGGTCATGGCGGCGGTGACGTCGGAGGGGTCGCGGTCGGAGCCGCGGATGATGCCGCCGCGGCCTTCGAACATCTGGGCGAGGCCGGACATGCCAGAGCCGCCGATGCCGATGAAGTAGATGTGTTTGCCGCGGAGGTCAAAAGACTCGGCGGAGCGTGTTGGGCGTGAAGCGGTCACGGGCTTGGGCTCGATGGTGGTGGAGGTGGGGATTGCGGTGGGAAGGTCCTGAAGCATCGCAAGGGTATCGGTTGAATGGGGCTGGGTTGGGGAGAAGTTGCAAGGGTTCCGGAGCGCGTGGCACGGCTCTCCGAGCCGTGTTCTGCAGTCGCATGGCTCTCCGAGCCATGTCGGCGGCTTGGCTCGCAGCACTAGCCTTGCTGACAGGGCGTGGCACGGCTCTCTGAGCCGTGTTCTGCAGTAGCATGGCTCTCTGAGCCATGTCGGCGGCCTGGCTCGCAGCACTGGCCTTGCTGACAGAGCGTGGCACGGCTCTCCGAGCCGTGTTCTGCAGTAGCATGGCTCTCAGAGCCATGTCGGCGGCCTGGCTCTCAGCACTGGCCTTGCTGACAGCGCGTGGCACGGCTCTCCGAGCCGTGTTCTGCAGTAGCATGGCTCTCAGAGCCATGTCGGCGGCCTGGCTCTCAGCACTGGCCTTGCTGACAGAGTCAGCGGCGACGGGGGAACACTGCTCAGAGAGCAGTGCCACTCAGGTCGTTCTTCCGCGCCAGGTTCTCTTGCCTGTGAGATGCAGCGCGAAGCTGTGCCACTGGATCAGCGTCATCAGGATGACGGCGAGCGGGTGGAGCACGACCGGCCAGCGGGGGAGGCCAAGGCGTGCGTGGATCGCGGCTCGTTGCGTAAGGGCGAAGGCAATGGCGAGCAGTGCGAGGATGAGGTGCGACGTGGGTGTTGTCTCGCGCAGCGGGATCGTCGCCAGGTAGAGCCAGGGGAAGATGTGCGCGATGAGGTGGATGAGCGTGAGGAAGATGAGCAAGATGGGGTTGCCAAGACCTTCATAGGCGTTCTTCGCAAAGCCCGCCCAGGTGGAACGCAGGCCGAAATACATGCGGACAGAGCACAGGCTCGTGCAATCGAAGAGATCAGAGTGAAAGCCCGCGCGGCGGACCGCACGCGGCAGTCGGATTCCATCGTGCATCGAGTTCTTGAAGCCCTCGTGACCGCCGCTGGCGTCGTAGGCATCGCGGCGAACGAACAGGAACTGCCCGCAACCGGCTGAGGTGCTCGGGTCGTTGGTCGCTCGCATGCGTGCAAAGGGCAGGTAGCTGAGCAGAATGAAGAAGATCATCGGGACGATGAGCGCTTCGGAGGGCGTGCGCGTTTCCTGGTGGGGAAAGCCGCTCAGGAGCGGAGCCTTCAGCGCCTGTGCGGTGGCCAGGGTACGGGCGAGACAATCGGGCGTGAAGCGCACATCCGCATCGGTGAAGAGGAGGTACTCGCCCTTGGCGTGCTGGCTCATGCGCCAGCAGGCGTGTTGTTTGCCGTTCCAGCCGGAGGGGAGCGGGATGCTGGGGACGAGTTTGATGCGAGGGTCCGCCGCGGCGAGGCGGGCGATGATCGCGCCGGTGCCATCGGTGCTCTGATCGTCGTAGACGAGTACCTCAAGGTTGGTGTGAGTCTGCGCGAGCAGCGATTGGATGATCGCTTCGATGTTGCGCTCTTCGTTGCGTGCGGGGATGCAGATGGAGAGGAGGGGGGAGGACGAGGCCGGGGGTTGTGCCTCGACTGCTGCCGGCCTGGGCCAGAACTTCATGTTCACCAACGCCATGACGAGCGCGAGCAGGGCCATGACGCATGCGGTGATGAGCAAGGCGAGCATGGTGATGGCGGCTGGGGTCATGGAGTGGGGGGCGGGGCTGCGCGGTGGGTATTGGAGATGGTGTTGGAGCGGCCGGTCAGGGAAGTCCACAGGTCAAAGAGAGGATTGACTTTCGTTGATCTCGAGAGGACGGTTTCAAATCGGGTGGGATCGAGGGATTGGACGTCGCTGGCGAGGGTCGCCGCGGCGGAGGTGAGGCCATCGGAGAGGGCCCTGTGCCAATGGGGGGTGCTGGGCTTTTCTGGTGGTGTGACGGGCTGGGCGTGGATGAAGACTTCGGCTTTGCGATCGAGGCGGAAGACGTATTCGATAGCGACGGCGAGGGCTTGGGGCGGGGGTTGGGTGGGGGGGCAGGCGGCGCAGATCGCCGCGGCTCCGGGGCGAAGGAGGATGGGGCTGCGGGGGTCGGAGAAGTTGCCCTGGGGGGTGAGCCAGAGGGTGGGGTAGGGGCCCTGATTGAAGAAGGAGAGGACGTAGGAGCGCATGGCCTGGGCGGCGCCGGGGTGGTCGGGGTCGATGCCGAAGAGGCCGAGGTTCTTGAAGAAGCCGAACTTGCGGATCATGGCGATATCCATGGGGGCGCAGCCGCGGCGATGGGTGTGGAATCGGTCGGCCAGGAAGAGGCCGATGAGGGGGTCCCACCAGGCAGAGTGGGTCATGAGGACGATGAGGGGGCCGGGGTGGTTGGCGGAGGCTGTGAATGCCGCGTGGGTGGCCGTGGAGAGGTGGATGGCTTTGAAATCGCGGCGGAGGAGGCGGCGAAGGTACCAGGCAAAGCCGCGGAAGATGCGGGGGCTGAACGAGGCGGGAAGAAGGGGGCAGTCGGCCATGAGGGTGGGGAAGTATTGGCCGCGGGGGAAGGGGGGGTTGGATTGAATGGCACGTAGCAGCCCGGCTTTGCGGGGTGC
>JBILUL010000221.1:0-6632 GCA_044371005.1 Phycisphaerales bacterium
ACTCCTGTGCCGCTTTGGTGTTGGCGAGACGGCAAGAAGCGGAGGCACAGAGTGCCTCCGGACCGCGGCACGGAGTGCCGCGATGACCGATGCACTGGAGTGCATCGCCACGGCGAGTTGCGACATGATCGTCACCGGGCGGGCTTGGTCGGTACAGGGGGAGCGGCCGGCGTGAATGGCCTGTGACTGAGTGACGGGGACACTTGCGCGCGAGGCAGGCTACTGGTTCGATTGCTGCTCGGAGTAGGCGACTCTCAGCAATGCGGCACTGAACCCGGTTGCACAGCCCCAATCGTGGTCTTGATTCGGGCATTCGCTCGGCACGGGCCGTTCGCCCTGGGCGAGCAGCGTCGCGAGTTCGGTGCATCGCAGGTCCGGGAACTCCAATTCTGATGTGGCGCAAAGGTGCAGGTTCTGTGCGGTTGGGGTCGGTGCAGAATCCGCATCGGTGTACCATTGACCTTCGTTGGCGCGTGGTGTGGAGGATTCGCCTGTGTTGTTCGGGCGGTCGCACCGGTCAGGCATCGCGGCGAGTGAATGTCGCCGCGGGTGCCGGGCGTTGGAAGTTGGCAGCAGACGGGAGAAATCGCACACATGAATCGTTCCACATCGTTCTGCGCCCGCGGCATGCGCTTCGCGTGTTTGTCCCTTCTCACCGCCGCGGCTTTTACGGCCTCCGGCCACGCCCAGACGCTGGTGGAAGTCGGGAGACTCCCCGGTGGTGCATGGTCGTTTGGCGGTCGCCTCAGCGCCGATGGTTCGGTGATGAGCGGCGATGCCGGGAGTGCCGATGGCACGGCCCGTGCCTGGCGATGGACGCAGGCCACCGGCACCGTGGATCTTGGAACCCTGCCCGGCGCGGATCACTCGTATGGCTATGGCATGAGCGATGACGGTCAGACCGTCGTCGGCGCGAGCGGACTTTCATTCGATGTCGCGCACCGCTGGACGCAGTCGGGTGGCATGGTTGCCATCGGCTCACTTCAGTCAGGGTGGCCCTGCTTTGCATTCGATGCGTCGCACGATGGCTCGGTCATCGCCGGCATGGGCTACTACAGCGGCGGCATCCAGCGGGCCTTCCGTTGGACCGCATCAGGCGGCATGCAGGCACTCACCCAACTGCTGGTGGGTGGCGGTCATTCCGTTGGCGTCTGCCTCACCTCCAGTGGCGATCAGGTCTTTGGTTACTGCTACAACAACGCACCCGAACTGCTCTTTCCGCAGGCCTGCCGCTGGGCCAGCGATGGGTCGGTGATGAGCCTGGGTGCGGTCGACGGCTTTGACATCTCGGTGCCACAGGCGTGCACGCCCGATGGGTCCGCCGCGGTCGGGTATGTGTCCTTGGGCGACGGAACCAGCTCACTTCCCTTCAAGTGGACGGCCGCAGGCGGCATGACTGTCCTGCCCACGCTTCCAGGCACGACTGCTTCATCCGCGAGTTCCATGACCGCGGATGGCTCCATGATCGGCGGCGGCTGCCAGGTCGGCGAGGAGTTCATCGGCTGCATCTGGACCGGCACGAACATCGAGACGATCAACGGGTTCCTCACCGCACGTGGCGTCGACACCACCGGTTGGACATTCACCATCGCACATTTCGATGCCGATGGCTCCGTGCTTGGCGGCAGTGGTGCGTACAACGGCGCTTCCACTTGCTGGCGCGTGGATCTGGCAGTTCCGTGCAGTGCGGCCCCGAACGTCACCACTGATCCGGCAACGCAGACTGTGGTGGAAGATGAGCCGTTCGTGATGAGCATTGCCACCACCGGAGCTACGAGTTTCCAGTGGTACAAGAACTCTGTCCTGATTCCCGGGGCCATCACCGGCAGCTATTTCGTTGCTGCCGCGTTTCTCAACGATGCAGGCCTCTACTCGTGCATCGCTACAAACTCCTGCGGACAGGCAACGTCAGGTGAAGCTCTGCTGACCGTCACGCCCGCGTGTCATCTGCCGTCGGTCCTCGAGCAGCCCATCCCGCTGGCGATCAATGCCGGTCAGTTCGCGGAGTTCTCCGTGCTCGCAGAGGGAAGCGGCACCATCTCCTATCAGTGGCAGAAGGATCAGGCGGATCTGCCTGAGTTCCAGACCCATGAACTGGAGATCGAGGCCGTGACGCTCGCCGATGCGGGCCTCTACCGCTGCGTGCTGACCAATGAATGCGGCACGACCTACAGCGATGAAGTGCTGCTCGAAGTCTTCTGCTACGCCGATTTCAACCGTGACGGTGGTGTCGACGGTGGTGATATCGAGGCGTTTTTCATCAGCTGGGAGGCCGGCGACGCCGCGGCGGATGTGAATGCCGATGGCGGCGTTGACGGCGGCGACATCGAGACGTTCTTCAGTGCGTGGGCCGCGGGCGGGTGTTGATCGGAACGCAGCCCTTTCAGGGCAGATGTTCCGCGGCAGCACGCACCACCAGCATCGCGAGCGATGCGCTCGCTGCTGGCTCTTCAACTCCGTGCCTTCGGCACCGGTTGGAACGATTGCCTTAGCTTCCCTTGATCGTCACATCAACCAGCTTGCGGCGGCGGATCTGCTCATTGCCGAGCTGTCCGCACGCGCCCATCATGTCGCGACCCTTGGTGCGACGGCGCTTCACAAAGACGCGCTCGTCAATCAGCCAGCCGATGAACGTGTTCACTTCATCTTCCGTCGGCGCACGCCAGGGTGAGTTGCGACGCGGGTTGTAGGGAATGATGTTGAGCACCGCGCGTTCACGCGTGTCCGCCGCGGCGTCGCCGCTGGCCCCTTCACGCACCAGCGTCTTGAGCGGCCGCAGAAACTCCGCGATCTGCGTGGCATGCTCGCGCTGATCATTCACGCCCGGAATGAGCACATACTCGATGCAGAACTTGTTGCCGCCAAAGCGGGGCCACTCCACCAGCACCTTCTGCAGCTCGGCGATCTTCCAGCGCTTGTTCACCGGCATGATCTGATTGCGAACTTCATCGTTGGGCGCATTGAGCGACAGCGCGAGATTGAGCCGGTGCCACGTGGGCTCCTGAATCTGCTCACGCATCCGCATCAAACCATCGACGCGACCCACCGTGGAGACCGTGATGTGGCTGATGGGCACCGCCGCTCCGTTGTGATCCTTGAGCACTGCGATGGCCTGCATCACCTGGTCGTAGTTGTCCATGGGCTCGCCCATGCCCATGAAGACGATGTTCTTGGGAGCCTTGCCCAGAATGTGCGTCGCTGCGTACCACTGGCCGACGATCTCCGCCGCGGTGAGTGAGCGGATCAGCCCCATCTGCGCGGTCTCGCAGAAGCCACAGGCCATCGCACACCCCACCTGGCTCGACACGCAAAGCGTGTACGTCTGCCCGCGATTCGTGCCCACCATCGGAATGAGCACCGATTCGGTCTCGAGCGGGCGATTCGTCAGGTCCGGCGCTCCGACGATCTCCGTCCTGCGCCCTGGCACGCGGCAGATGAACTTGATCACTTCACCTTCCGACGATTCCTCCCGCAGCGTGTTCACCACTTCCGGCGGCTTGAACGCAAAGAGCTCCGGCGGAGCCTCGCCTCGCCGAAGCAGTGCCCGATAGGCCTTGAGCGCATTGACCCGCGGCATACCCAGCTCGTACGCCGTCTCCACCGCCTGCTCACTCGTGAGCCCCAGCGGGTTGAGAACGGTGCCCCGTTCATGCGGCGGAATGTGAATGCGTGGAGTCATCGGCGATCAGTGCAAACAGGAAGTGGCGGTCAGTTGGGGACGATCATATGAAAGGCCCGAGCCGGATGGCTCGGGCTTATCGGTCTGCCGCGGCGTGCTGCGCTCAGGTGCCGCTGGCTTTGGCCCAGGCATCCTTCAGCGTCACCGTGCGATTGAAGACTGGTGCCGCCGGGGTGCTGGTGTGATCCACGCAGAAGTAGCCAAGACGCTCGAACTGGAATGTCTGCCCCGCCGCGGCATTGGCGAGGGCGGGATCAATCATCGCCTCGATGGTCTGCAGCGAGTTGGGGTTGAGATCATCGAGCTGATTGCCGGTGCGCTTGCCGGGTTCCTCGGCATTGAACAGGCGATCAAACAGATGCACCTTGCCCTTCACGGCGTGCTGGGCGCTGATCCAGTGGAGCGTGCCCTTGACCTTGCGCAGCGGCTGGCCATCGGGGCCGTGCGGCGCATCGCCGCCGCGGGTCTGCGGGTCGTAGGTGGCGCGGACTTCCGTAATGTTCCCCGCGGCATCCTTCACGACACCAGTGCAGGTGATGAAGTAGGCCCAGCGCAGTCGCACTTCCTGGCCGGGAGCCAGACGGAAGAACTTCTTGGCGGGGACTTCCATGAAGTCCTCGCGTTCGATGTAGATCTCGCGGGTGAAGGGAACCTTGCGGGTGCCCGCCGCGGCGTCTTCGGGGTTGACCACGAAGTCGAGTTCATCGCTGGTGCCTTCGGGCCAGTTCTCGATGACGACTTTGACGGGGTTGAGGACGCACATGCCGCGGAGTGCGTTCTTGTTGAGGTTGTCGCGCACGGCGTTCTCGAGGCGACCGACATCGATCACGCTTTCCTGCGTGGTGACGCCGATGTCCTCGCAGAAGGCACGCAGTGCCGCGGCGGGATACCCGCGGCGGCGCAGCCCGCAAATCGTGGGCATTCTGGGATCATCCCATCCGCTCACGCGACCTTCCTTCACGAGCGCAAGCAGGAATCGCTTGCTCATCACGGTGTAGGTGAGGTTGAGGCGTGCGAACTCGATCTGCTGCGGGTGATGGATCTTCTCGCCCCAGCGGCTGCCGGGCCCGCGGTCCTGGTTGATGGAGTTGATGAACCAGTCGTAGAGCGGGCGGTTGTTGCGGAACTCGAGCGTGCAGATCGAGTGGGTGATGCCTTCGAGGCTGTCTTCGAGGCCGTGGGCCCAGTCGTACATCGGGTACAGGCACCACTTGGTGCCCGTGTTGTGGTGAGCTTCATGCACGATGCGGTACATCACCGGATCGCGCAGCACGAAGTTGGGGCTGGCCAGATCGATCTTGGCGCGCAGCGTCTTGGCTCCGTTGGGGAACTTGCCCGCGCGCATGTCGCGGAAGAGGGCAAGGCTCTCGGCGGGGTCGCGATCGCGGTGGGGGCTGGTGGCGGGGATGCCGATGCTGCCGCGGCGCTTGCTGACTTCATCCGCGGTCAGATCGCAGACGTAGGCGTGGCCCTTCTGGATGAGTTCCTCGGCCCAGAGGTACATCTTCTCGAAGTAGTCGCTGGCCCAGAAGATGCCGCCGAAGGTGTAGCCAGCGTGGTCGCCGGTGAGCCACTTGACATCCTTGATGATCGCATCGACGTACTCCTGCTCTTCCTTCGACGGGTTGGTGTCATCGAAGCGCAGGTTGAACGAGCCGGCGTAGGTGCGTGCCAGACCGCTGTTGAGGCAGATGCTCTTGGCGTGGCCGATGTGCAGGTACCCGTTGGGCTCTGGGGGAAAGCGAGTCTGGACCTTGGGCTGTCCCTGGCTGTTGCGACCCCATTTGAGCGCAGCGTTGTCCGCATCGATGATTTGTTCGATGAAGTTCTGGTGCCGCGGCCGTTCGTCGGGGCCTGTTGGGGTATTGGAAGGGGTCGCTGGGGGTGTAGGGACGGACATGTCAAATTATATGCGGGCCGTGGCGATGCACTCCGTGCATCGGTCACGTGGCACTCCGTGCCGCGGTCCAGAGGCACTCTGTGCCTCGGCTTCAGGGGCTCGCTTCAGGCGGTTGCTTCGGCACCGGGGCGGCACAGGAGTGCCGCGGGACGAGGCACGGGAGTGCCTCAGGACCGATGCACTGGAGTGCATCGCCACTTCACGGCGCCGAGGCGCTTGCTTCGGCACCAGGGCGGCACGGGAGTGCCGCGGGACGAGGCACGGGAGTGCCTCAGGACCGATGCACTGGAGTGCATCGCCACGTCAGAGCGCTGCATCGAGATCCGCGATCAGATCCTTTACATCCTCGATGCCCACGCTCAGGCGTACCAGGCCATCATCGATGCCCAGCTTCGCCCTCGCCGCGGCGGGGATGCTGGCGTGCGTCATGATCGCGGGGTGTTCAATCAGCGATTCAACGCCGCCCAGTGATTCGGCCAGCGAGAAGAGTTCGACGCGTTCGAGCATGCGGCGCGAGGCCTTGAGGCCGCCCTTGATGACGACGCTGATCATGCCGCCAAAGCCGCGCATCTGCTTCTTGGCCAGCGCGTGCTGCGGGTGGCTCTTAAGGCCCGGATAGATGACTTTGCTCACCTTGGGGTGCTTTTCCAACCACTTGGCCACCACCATGGCGTTCTCGCAGTGGCGCTGCATGCGCACATGCAGGGTCTTGAGGCTGCGGAGCATCATGAAGCAGTCCATCGCGCCAGGCACCGCGCCCACTGCGTTCTGGGCATACTTGAGCTTCGCGGCGAGCACCTTGTCGCTCGTCATCGCCGCACCGGCGACCAGGTCAGAGTGTCCGCCGATGTACTTCGTGCACGAGTGCATCACGATGTGCGCGCCGTGCTGGAGCGGGTTCTGGAGGTAGGGGCTCGCGAAAGTGTTGTCGACGACCAGTACCGGGCCCTTGATGCCCGTGCCCAGCGGTCCCATTGATTTGTCGGAGAGGCCGCGGGGCTTGGAGGTGATCTCGCTGCCGGCCTCGCAGATGGCTCGCACGCTCTTGATGTC
>JBILUL010000067.1:0-23213 GCA_044371005.1 Phycisphaerales bacterium
ACGATACCGCCAATCCGACGTACTGCAAGCGTAACGTGATGATTCCGCCTCGGATGTGCCCGACGTCACGGTCGGAGGCGCGGAATGCGCGGGCGGTGACGTCCGCGCTTGTCCCATAAGCCCGCCACACGCCCACGTACCGCTCCCGTCCCCTCGGATCCACTCCGGTAGGCATTCGTTCGCCCACCGTCCAAGTCCGTCGGGCAACAGAAGGCGTTGGCAGCCTCACACCGCTTCGTCGCATTGATCCATGGGGCGCCCCCGCTGCGTCGCTGATCTCCTCACTCCCATCGCCCGACTTGCCCGATGCCTCAAGGACTTCGCATGATTGTTTCGATCTGCATCACCGCACTCGTGGTGCCCGCTGTGCTCGTGATGCTCCTGAGCGTCCTCATCACCCGCTGCTACACGATGGCGGTTCCGCAGGGACAGAATGCCATGGGGCTCGCGCTCCCGTTCCTGGCACTCATCGCCGCCGCAGGTGCCCTCCTCCTGGCAACACTCCTCACGTTCATTCAGGGAACTCCCTGGTGGGTGGCCCCCGCCATTCCCGCCCCACGCCTGATCGGACTTGCAATCGTCGTGGGCATTGCACTGGCCAGCGTGGGCACGCTGATCGCGTGGATGGAACGATGGGGCTCCTGGGTGCCGCCCGCTTCATTGATCACCGCCGTCGCCGGGCCGGTACTGCTGGGAGGTGTCCTGCTCGCGTCTGCCTGGAAACCGCTCCCACAGCTTCACGCGTTCGCCCTGCACAAGGCACTGGCCCCCGCGCTGGGATTCATCGCCATCAGCGGATATGCCATGACCGCCATCGCTCTGCTGGGGACATGGAAGCAGCACCGGGCCAATCAGCAGCGAGTCGCCGCGTCCGAGTCGCTCGAAGCACAGGAACAAGCACGACGCCGGTCTCTCACGCCCGTCCAGGCACTCCAGGAGGACTTTGCAGAGATGAGCGACCAGGCCCCGCTATGGGTCTTCATCGCCCGCCTGCCCGATGAGCCCGATCCGGCACTGCGTGCCATGATTGTCGAACGCAGTCTTCACGTTCCCGACCTGAGCGGGCAGATTTCCGCCACGCTTTCCGACAACCACCCACGCTACCGCCACGGCACCCTGATGCTCATACTCGCGACTGCCCCTGAATCCCGCCATGCCGACTGGGCTTCGCCACTTCGCGAGGCCATCGACCTCAGTGCCCGCCAGATCGACGCGGACCCGAACTGGCTTTCGCCCGACTCGTTCTCGAATCCTGACCCGGTCGGACACGTCCGATGCATGGCACTCGCCGCGCATGCCTTTGCTGCCCGCGACAATTCGCTCGCGAACGCACTGACCACTCTTCGCAGCACCATCACAGCCGCGGCATCACACCCGCAGACTGCCACCTGCCTCAAGGCCATCGATGAAGCGGCCATCGGGTCGAAGTAAGCGAGTGCATTCAGCAAGCCAGCCGCATGGGGTGCGCATCATGCCAGCAGATTCGTGCCGCACTACCATCGCCGATGCTTCATCGCCTGTGTGCAGTCCTGTTCTCCGGCTGGCTCGCCTTCTTCGCCGCGGCACAGACACCCCGCCCCACCTCCTCCGAGGAGCCCGGCACCGATGCCCGGGCACTCAGGCAGACCTTCGAGACACAGTGGAAGAGAGGCCAGTGGACGGACGCTGAATCGACGCTCGCCGCGGCGTACACCGCCGATCCGGCAATGGCCCACGCCATGGCCTCCTCGCTGCTCACCAGCCCCAGCCTCGCCATCCGCCCCCTCGCAGCAGGCGCCATCGCCCGACATGCCACGCTCGAGCAACTCGCGGATCTGGCCCGCCGACTCTCGCCCGCGCAAGCGCCCGACGAACGCCGACTCTTCGTGCGTGCACTGGGTCGCAGAGCCACTGATGCGGAGTCGAGCAAGCAAGTTCGAGACATCGCCGCGTCATTCGTGGATGACACCGATGCAAGCGTCGCCGCCGCGGCAATTCTCTCGCTCGCCGACACCCGCGACCGGTCAGCCATCGGCGCATTCATCCATCGCCTCATCGATGTTCCATCGACCTCCAACTCCGCCACCGAGAACGACCGGCAGATTCTTGCCTGCGCCACGATGGGTGCCTTTGAATCCCTTTCGGGCCAGAAACCGCAGTCAATCAACGAGGCCAAAGGCTGGTGGAATCGCAACCGCAACGCCAACGACACACCGCCAGCACCGGCTCCCGGCAACCAGGAGGCCGAACAGATCACCGGCAAGTTCGGTGGGCAGACCTACTTCATCACCGAGCGGTTCAACGTCTTCTATCGCCTTGGTTCGACGCAGAAGCCAGCCGACGATGGACCACTCTCGCTGGAGGCCGTGAAGGCGATGCTGCAGAAGTCCACGCGAGAGGCCATGGAGGCGTTCGCTCCGGTCATCGGCACGCCCCACATCCCCACCATGCGTCTGTACCTCTGCGATCCGGTCCAGTTCAATGCCAAAGCAGGCAACGCATCATTTGCCGGCGTCACCCGCGGGTACGAAGTGGTCATCAAGGCAGACGTTCCGCGATCCATGCCATCCACCATCTGGCATGAATACATCCACGTCATCCATAACTGCAACTTCGTGAACCAGCCTCGCTGGCTCGCCGAGGGCATTGCCATGAGCTTCACGCTCTCGCCGCGTACGCCGGGCGGTCGCGCAGCTGGCGAAGACAATCGGCACCGCCAACCCGCTCCGCAGGCCGGTGCATTCTCCGACATGATCAACTGGAACTCGGGTGGCTCGGGCGACAGCAAGGAAGCCTCTCGCTACGCCACAGCACACCTGTGCGTTGATTATCTGCGATTCGGCGGATTTGGAGCCCCCGATGAACGCCTGACCTTCCTGATGGGACAGATCTCGCGGCGCAAGAGCGCGCGGGCCGCACTTGAATCCACGTACGGCAAGACCATCAAGGAACTGGATGCCGGGCTCGCGGCATGGTCCGGTTCGAAGTGATCCGCCCTGCCTCGTATCCGCCACTTCGTGCGAGCGGTGGCCATTCGCGATCAACGATCAGTTCCCGTCACTCTCACCCCAACTGAGCCCGTGGTCAGTCAGCAACTCAACCAGCCTCTCCCCGCCCAGCTCCTCGGCCTTGGAAACCACGTCCTGCACAAGCTGTTCCGCGCGTGCAATCTCGGCAAGACCCGCGTGGTCCATTGAGAAGAGACGGACACTCGCCACACCCGCCGCGGCTGCCGCCAGCAGCTGCAGAGCCACCATCATCACTCGATTCCCGCCGAACGCACCGCATCCCCAGAAGCCGGTATTGATCGCTGCGGTTGCTCCGACGGCCCTGGCCTCTGCAGCACAGGCCCCAAACGCCGCCACGCAACCCGACAGAATGCTCCCGATCTGAACATGGGTGTACACGCCATCCCCACAGGCAGGCGCTGCAATCGCCACGATGTTCGACCGCTGCGGCGGATCAAGCACCTCGAGTGCCTCCATGATGTGCTCGACAGGTGCCGCGGCGAACCTCCGACCATACAGCGGGACCCACCGCCCTCCGCGCTCCACCCTGGCACTGAAGCAACACCGTCGCTCCACACCCTCGACCAGTACCGGCGTACAAAGCGAAGACTCCGCAGGTCCCGACACGATCCGCGTCACCCCGCCGTGTGCCTTGAGGTACTCACGCAGCGCGCCCAGTGCCGGATGCTCCAGGACCTGCCACTCATCCTGCGCCAGGAGCGACTGACCGTACGCGAAGAACAGCTCGCCATCCGCAAAGTTCATCTGCCAGTGCTGCACAGGAGTCTGTCGGTCGGTCACAGCATCATCTGTCCTGTAGTCCATGACGCCATGGACCACCTCCACCCGCGGCAGATCGCCGCGGCAGAGCCGAATTGCAGCAACATCAACCGGGCGCCACCTCGAGTACCGCAGCGTACCCGAATGGACAGCGCCGTGCGGACAGGTTCTGGCCGCGACCGCGATCTTGTGGGAGTGCGTCCAGCGAGGCGGATGCTGTGCCATCAATGCGCGGGCATCGAGCTCCAGCCGTTCAATCACCTCAATGCGCACACACCCCATTCAGCACCTCCCGATCGCCCACATCTCCACCATCCAATGCGACAGCTCGCACACTCACGATGCTGGCGTCACCGATACGCCCGCCGCAAGTCCTCGCGCCGGCTTGTCAATGACGGCATCAATCCCGGCCGGAAGGCCGAAGACTTCCACCAGCTCATTCTCGCGATCTCCCACTCGAACTCGCCACTCAACAACCTTCCCATCCCTGGCCCCGAGCAGACGCTGGACTCCTGCGAACTCAACAACGCTCGATGCAGGCACGAATCGGGCCGATTCATCTCGGCCGCTGTTCAACTTCGCGCGAACAAACGACCCCGGCTTGAGACTTCCATCCGCATTGGCCGCCTCAATCTCAATCTCAAAGGTCCTGGTCAAGGCATCGACCGCCGGAGCGATGCGCGACACCGTCGCGGCTACAGGATCCGCGTGCCCGTCGATCGACAGGTGTGCCGCTGCACCGATCCGCACCTCTCGTACAAAACGCTCGGGCACCTGCCCTCGAAACTTCACGCGATCGCTGGCTACGAGCCGGAACAAGGGCTGGCCCACACTCACCACCTCACCCACCGACACGCGGCGATTCGCCACGCGATACTGAAGGTCCTCTCCAATCGGCGCAACAATGCTCGCATCCTTGAGCCGTTGCTCTGCCTTGCGCAGTGAGGCATTTGCAACGAATACTTCGGCCAGCAGCGATTTGGCATTCAGCCGCTCGCTGGCTACATTCGTCTTCGCCACCTCGTGCTGCGTCTGAATATCCGCATAATCCTGCTCTGAAATCAGCGGCGGCTGACGCTCATACAGCTTGCGAGCACGCTCCAATCTCGCCTTGGCATTGGCCTCCTGAGCCTGGGCCCGCACTACGACCGGAAGCGAATCAAGATTCGGCTGACCCTGAGGAAGTTGTTCGAGCCCAACGTTGGCCAAGGATGCCGTGAGCTGTGCCCGAAGCTCATCGACCGCGAGAAGGAAGTCCGTCGTATCAATCTGCGCGAGCGAGCCGCCGGAGGGCACACGATCGCCCAGATCTGCAGCGATGGTGACCACCTGCCCGGATACCTCTGCCGCGATCGTCACTTCTTCTTCCCCAAACAGCGTTCCCGTGACCTCAATGAAGCGATCCGCCCCCCGTGTCTGCACGGGGACCATGCTGACGATCTGGGGAGTTGCCGGTGCCTTGGCCGCGGCTGGCTTCCCATCCCCCTCGGGGCGGCATCCGGCAATGGAAAACGCGGCAGCGCCGATGCAACTGGCCAGCAGCACGAACAATCGGCGCGTTGCCGCGGCACCGGCACCGGTGCTCTGCAGTCGCTCAGATCCTGCCGCGGTCACTCCATTCATGCGCGAATCCCTTCGTGTACAGCCTCGTGCAAGGATACGCTAGTACTGGCCGGTCAGTTTCGCAGTGAACTCTGGACGCAAGTGTTGATGACAGCGCACAAGCCCAACAGGCAGGATGAGATTCTCGACGCCGCGGCGGACCTTTTTGCCTCGCGCCCATTCCACGAAGTCCGACTGGACGACATCGCGGCTCGCGCCCACATCGGCAAGGGCACGGTGTATCTCTACTGGTCGAGCAAGGAAGATGTCTATCTCGCGGTGATCCGCCGCGGGTTCGCGGCGGTCCTCGAACGCCTTGACACGCAGCTCCCGACCCAGCACGGCCGCCCCTTTGATCAGTTGGCGGCCATCATTCAGGCACTGGTGGATTTTGCCTTCACCTTTCCTTCCGTGTATCGCCTGATGCGAGGCGGAACGCTCACGCCGGAGGACCCCGAACTCCAGCGCGTGCGGGCTCGGCTCATCGAGCGCATCCAGGGAACGATCGAATCCGGCGTCAGGGCGGGCGAACTCATCGACCCGTGTCCTGCGCTTACGTCGCAGTACATCGTCTCCTTCATCCGCGGAGCCTTGCTCTATCCGCCGCCCGATCTCACGCGAGAATCGCTGGCCTCGCACATGCTTCACATCCTTCGGAGCGGGATCGCCAGAGAGGGCCTGCCGTGCTGAACGCCCTCGCCGCTCGCAGCGGCCTCTTGATCCTCCTTATCGCCATCGCCGCCGTGTGGGGCTGCGCCACCAACCAATCGGCGGACATCGCAGCCTATCAGTCGATCAGCGATGCACCCGGTCCGCTTCCACGCCACACCGATGGCGATGCACTTTCGCTGCCGCACGCGCTGAAGCTGACTGCCACCTACAACGAGCAACTCGCGCAGCGCGGAGAAGGCTACATCCAGGCACTCGCGGCACGCCAGCGAGCCGCCTCGGCGCTCAAGCCGACACTTGACCTCTTCGCGAACGCGGCACTCAGAGAGAACACCGGCTCTGCCGGCATCTTCCAGACCGATGGCGGACTCACGGGTCAGTATCGCGTGCTGACCGGCAAGAGCGATCTTCGCACCGTCGATGCGGCGGATGCACGCGTCGAGACCGCCAGGTGGCTCATCCTCGACCTTCGCGAGAGTCTGCTGGTGGAGACGGCACGGGCCTATTACGAATCACTCCGCGCCCAACGGCTCTCGGAGACACTCGCCAGCTCCGTCAATGCCCAGACCGACCGCCTCAACGATGCCCGTGCCCGCAACGAAGCGGGGCTTGCGCGGCCTCTTGATGTTTCGCAGATCGATGCACAGGTGGCTCGCACCTCTTCCCTCCTGATTGCAGCCCAGCGTCAGGCGGCAGAATCTCGCAGCACGCTCAAGCTCCTCACGAACGCACCGGTCGATGCGTCGGTGCTCTCGGATGGATTCGAGCCGCCCCCTCTCACGCTCGATCGATCGCAACTCGTTCAACTCGCGCACGAGCATCGGCAGGACCTGCTCGCAGCAGCGGCCCGCATTGATGCCGCCCGCTCGCTGGTGGATGCGGCGATCGGCGAATATGCGCCCGCGCTGAGCCTCAATCTGGACTACTTCCTGTTCAGGTCACCTCAGGACGCGGCGCCCAATCTCTCCGCGATTCTGGGACTGCGGATGCCGATCTTCGCCGCTGGCAGAATCGAAGCCCAGGTGCGCGAAGCCTGGTCGGTCTTCCGCGAACAGGTGCTGATCCACCGAGCCACCCAGCGAGCCATCCAACGCGATGTGGAAACGGCCCTGCTCCGGCTGGAGGCTTCGCAACGGCTCGTGGCTCAGTTGCAGATCCAGGTCTCCGCTGCGGCCCAGTCGGTGGAACTCGCCGAGGCTTCCTACGGCGCGGGGCTGGGCACCAACCTCGAACGCGTCGTCGCTCAGGATCAACTCCTTGCAGCCCAGCTTGAGGCCATCAGCGCCTCCTTCACGGCCAAGATCGCCTACCTCGAACTGCTCAGGGCCTGCGGAACGCTGAGCCATGAACTGATCGCAACGCCGCTCCCCACACCGCGCACCACTCCGCCTCCCGTTTCCGATGAGCCGCTCCTGCAGCGTTCATCGGCTCCTCTCCCCACGCCCACCCAAACCCCCCCGCCCACCGGCAGGGTGACTGAAGCAGCGGAGGCAGGCCGATGAACACACTTGCTGAGATTTGCATCAAGCGGCCGGTGTTTGCGGTCATGATGATCGTGGCGATGGTCGTCGTCGGCAGTGTCGCGTTCGCCAAGCTCCAGGTCGACCGCCTGCCCGCGGTCGATCTGCCCAGCGTGAATGTGCGAACGACCTTGCCGGGTGCTTCGCCCGAGGAAGTCGAAACACAGGTTTCGCAGGTGATCGAGGAGGCAGTCAACACCATCGAAGGCATCGAGGAGCTTCGGAGCATTTCCTCTCAGGGAAACTCGTTCATCATCGCTACCTTCAGCCTCAGTCGAAACATCGACAGCGCCGCGCAGGATGTGCGTGATCGAGTGGCCTCAGTGGCACGGCGCCTCCCCGATGATGCTGAAGCACCCGTCATCTCCAAGTTCGACAGCGATTCATCTGCGGTCGTGACCATCGCCCTGAGCGGAGAACTGAGCATCCGCGAGCTGACCGAAGTTGCCGACAAGATCATCCGCCCTCGCATCGAGCGGTCGGCGGGCGTCGGTCAGGTGCAGATCGTCGGAGGTCAGGAACGGACCATCAATGTCGATGTTGATGCCGACAAACTCGCAGCACTGGGCATCCCCATCACGCAAGTTCGAGATGCCCTCGAACGCCAGAACTCCGATGTCCCCGGCGGGTACGTCACGGGCGATGGACGGGAACAGGTACTGCGGACGATGGGCCGGCTCCAGACGCCAGAAGCCTTCAACGACATCATCGTCTCGGTCGTGAATGACACTCCCATCCGCATCCGCGACATCGGCACCGCCGTCGACGGCACGCGCGAGCGTCGCAACGCTTCCCGGCTCAACGGCGAGAACGCAGTCTCCATTGAAGTTCGCCGCCAGTCGGGCGCGAACACCGTGGGTGTGATCGAAGGCGTTCGGAGCGAACTCACCTCGCTCACGCCCACGCTTCCCGCTGGCGTCAAGCTCGAAGTCATCCGCGACCAGTCCACCTACATCTACTCAGCACTGCATGAGATCGAACGACACCTGGTGCTGGGTGCCATCCTCGCCTCACTGGTCGTGCTCGTCTTCATGCGATCGTGGCGCTCGACCCTCATCGCAGCGGTCGCCATCCCCGCGTCGGTCATCTCCACCTTCGGCGTGATGTGGGCACTGGACTTCACGCTCAACAGCGTGACCATGCTCGCACTCGTCCTCATGGTGGGCATCGTCATCGATGATGCCATTGTCGTGCTCGAGAACATCTACAAGCTGATCGAAGAGGAAGGGCTCTCCCCCTTCGAGGCCGCCCGACGCGGCACGCGCGAGATCGCGCTGGCAGTCCTTGCCACCACGCTCTCGCTGGTCGTGATCTTCGTCCCCGTCTCCTTCATGTCGTCCATCTCCGGACGCTTCCTCTACCAGTTCGGCGTGACAGCCGCCGTTGCGGTTCTCGTCTCTCTGCTCGTCTCGTTCTCGCTGACGCCCATGATGGCGGCAAGAATGCTCAAGCGGCCCACCTCATCGGGCAGCCACACGAAGGGCGACCCCCATCTTCGCAGCGGGCTCAACGGTCTGCTCGACCGGATCTACGGATGGGCCCTGCGCTGGTGCGTGAGATTCAAGTTCCTCACACTGCTCGCCGCGGCAGCGGTCATCGCCTCATCGGTGCCCCTCTACGGCCTCATGCGTCAGGACTACATCCCCAGCGATGTCGATGAGGCCGAGTTCAACATCAACATCAACGGCCCCGAAGGCGTGAGTTTCGACGCCTTCGACGCGGCAGTCCGCGAAGTCGAAGCTCGTGTCCGCAAACACCCCGCGGTGGTCACCATGCAGACCGCGGTCGGGGGCTCGTTCATGGGTCAGGTCAACCGCGGCGAGATCTACGTCCGGATCGCCCCGCACGCGGGAAGGTACCTCTCGATCTCCAAGTTCTGGAATTCGCTTCTGAAGGGTGATCCCGGAGCTGCCTTCAAGGGCAACTACACCCAATCTGATGTCATCCGCGACATGCGACGCCAACTCCAGGGGTTCCGCGATCTGCGCATCTCCATCCGCCCCTTCGCGGCGTTCAACATCGGCGGCGGCAACTTCGACATCGACATCGCTCTCCGCGGCCCTGAACTGGAGAAACTCGCCGAGTACACCGAGACCCTCCGCACACGCTCGCGTGAACTTGGCGGCCTCCCCGACATCGATACGACGCTCAAACTCAACACACCGGAACTCCGCGTGCAGATAGACCGCGATCGCGCGGCGGACCTTGGCGTTTCGCCCCGTGATATCGGCACTGCACTGCGACTGCTGGTGGGCGGTCAGGATGAAGTGACCCGCTTCCGAGACCCCAAGACCAACGAAGACTACGACGTTCAGTTGCGATTGGCTGGCCGCGATCGCGCGGATCCAACCGAACTGCCGATGCTGATGGTCCCGGCACCGGCTTCGAGTACCAAGGTGACCGAACTTCGCAGCCTCGCTTCCATCACCACCACCCAGACCGCCGCCCGCATCGACCGGCTCGACCGCCAGCGCGCGGCGAACATCCGCGGCACCGTCGGCGCCGGCTACGCGCTGGGCGATCGTCTCGCGGCACTCCGGAGCGAGATCGACAAGCTCAACCTGCCCGATGAGTACTCAGCGAGGACGCTGGGTCGAGGCCGCGAACTCGAGAACACCTTCAACGAGTTTCTGCTGGCGTTTGCCCTCTCGATCGTCTTCATGTACATGATTCTCGCCGCGAACTACGAGAGTTACCTGCACCCATTGACGATCCTCTTCTCGCTCCCGCTCTCGATTCCCTTCGCATTCCTGAGTCTGTGGGCCACCGGCGAATCGCTCAATCTCTACTCCGCACTGGGCATTCTGGTGCTCTTTGGCATCGTGAAGAAGAACTCGATTCTGCAGGTGGATCACATCAACTTCCTGCACCGGGGCGGAATGGCGATCGAAGAGGCCGTCATCAAGGGAAGCCGCGATCGACTTCGCCCGATCCTCATGACCACCTTCGCGCTTGTGGGCGGCATGCTGCCGCTGGCACTGGGAACCGGGCCCGGCGCCGAAGAGCGCCGCGCAGTCGCGGTGGTCGTCATCGGCGGTCAGATGCTCTCGCTCGTGCTCACGCTGCTCGTGACGCCGGTGGTGCACCTGGTGTTCGCACGCATCTTCACTCGCTCGCATTCGTTGCACGGAGACCAACTCGTGCAACCGCCGGTGCCGTAGGCACCCGGTAGAATAGCCGGTGGCAAGCAGCGCTTCGCTGCGCAGCCACCGGTACTGACCGTCCCGAAATCTTCGCCCTGAAAGGGCGACATTGCCGCAAGCTACGGAACCAACCGATTTATACTGGCTCGAACCGGCTCGATCCGGGCCTCGATTCCATCTACGCGCTGCAGTTGCACGCGTTCGACTTGCAGGATCTTTGTCTCCTATCCCCGGGGTGGCGTGCGGAGACCCCGCACCGCGGGCGACTCACTGCCATGAATTACGGCTTCAAGGATGCGCTCCCGCATCTGTGACATAGCCCCCTTACTTGCCGAGCTTTGGCCTGAGTTCCTGCCGCGTTGCGATCGGCACATACCCGATCTCAAGCCCCTTGGGCGGCACGACCAGTTGCGCTGGATCAAGCTCCGCAAGCGTTCCAACCGAGGGCGGAGCAAGATACTGCCGGTCCTTGGTCCAGGTGCGGTGGAGCTTCTCCACCTTCTTCTGCATCGACTCTCGCTCTTCATCTGAAAGGTCCGCATTCAGCATCGCTGGCTGGTCGGCAAACCGATACCAGAAGTACGTCACCGTGCTTCCATCGCCGAGCGTCACTTCGAATGGCCCAGCAACCGGCCCGGGCTTCTTCCAAGAACTCGCGGCATCATCCGGCGTGTCGTACGCCTCCTGCGGCTTTTCACGGGGCGGATTGAAGCGCTTCGCAGCAAGCCCCGTCTCGGCAGGCACCGCATCGGCCTTCACCACCACCCACTGGCGTTTCTTGCCTTCGCCGCTGAGCGTGTAGTACTCAGGCAGCACCACTCGATCGCCCGATGGAGAAGCGATTCGCGTCACCAACTCCTGATTCCATTCATAGCCATAGGTCATGGCATCAGGCGCGATCGGGGTCGCGAATGACTTCCACGCCATCGCCACCTTGTCATCCTTCGCCGTGCCATCCGGATAGATGCGCCATGTCGAACCGCCTCTGGGCCGAACCTCCTGCACGATCGCGCCCTGTGGATTGATCTGACCACTCATCGGCTCGCCGCCCTCAAACCATGCCTTCACGCCATCCCACATCGCACTTCGCTTGTATGAAGTCAATCGGTGCAGGACGATGGTCGTGCCGTCGGCACCCACCGGAAAGCTCGTCGGAGCCACACGCGCGAAGGTCTCTCCCTTTGCATCCGTACCGATGGCGGCGGGCACATACTGCGTTTCCATCTGAAACGCCTTGTTCGGAGCGGATGGCCGCGAATCAAGCAGCAGCCCTGCGTACTTGGGATCAACAACCGCCGAGTGCGACCAGAAATAGGGCGTGAAGAAGCACACGGGCCCCTTGAAGGTGCTGGTGTTCAGGAAGAGGGTCCAGCTTTGATCACCGGTTGGAACCGGCTGCCCCGACGTCGTTGTCTTCGCTGCGGTGAATGGCAGGGGCAGATAGCCATACCCAAAGAGTTCGCCGCACGTTCCCTGCTTGAGATTCAAGCCATCGATCGGGAAAAGCAGCCATGGGCTCAGCTGTGCAACACCGTAGAGCCCCGCGGGCTTCTCCCATGTGCCGCGGCCATGAGCCGGTCCATTGGCGATCTCCTTGAAGTTCACCCCCACGCCACCCATGATGAACTTGGGCGTCGTCGTCGGAAAGCGCGTGTCGCGCCACCAGCCAAGCCCACCCTCGATATCAGAATACAGATCAGCCGGAGGCTTGCCCTCGTACTGGGCGTGCATCCAGGTGCCGAAGAGGCCTGTCTGGAAACGATGGCCGGGGTATCGATCAAGCAACGGCCACGCCGCGGCGTAGAGTGAGAACCCCGCATTGAACTCCTCGGGCACCTTCTCGGCCGCCACCAACAGATACCCCGCCATCTCAGCCTGCTTGGGCTTGACTGCGGGCGCGGGCTTTGCGGGCATCGCCACCGCACGAATCGGCTTTGCAGCCGCGGGAGGCAGTCCGAGCAGTTGCATCATGCCTCGTGCAAGTGCTTCACCCACGAGCACACCCGTCTCAGCGTTGCCGAACTCATGGTGCCCGTGGCCCGGATTGGGCGAATCCTCGGGCAGGCGAACGAACTCGTGCGTGGGAACAAACAGCACATTGCCCTTGAACTCCGGCCTGTTGGCCGCCGCGGCTTGCGCCTTGCGCAGCGTGTCCCATTCCGCCGGTGCCTGCACCCACGGGCCGGTCAGTTCACCGACCACCACGGGCAACCGCTCCACGCCCAGATCCTTGCGAACATCGTGAATGAGGTTCACCAGATTCTGCTCATACTCAGGCACCGCATGCTTGGGGTCGCATCCATCATTCCAGCCCTGATACCAGACCAAACCCGCAAGTTCACACTTCACGCCCTTGTCCGCGCCAAAGTCCTTCTGAATGTTCGCCATCGCATCGCGGACTTGCTGGATCATCAGCGTGTAGTACGTGCCCGTGGTTCCGCCCGACGATGGCGGACGAAAGTCAGCATAGAGGCTCTTGCCTCCCCATGCCGTTTTCACCAGCATCACCTGCTGATCGATCGCATCTCCCATCACGTGCCCGAACTCAAGTTCGGGCCCGAAGTGATGATGATCGGCGTACGGCGTGAATGCAACCGTCAGCGGCCCCTTGAGCAGCGGTTTGTTTTCAGGTTGATAGCGAACCCAAACGTCGGGCCGCGTGCGCCAGCCGCCCTGCTCGTCCTTCAGATGCACGAAGCGTGCACTCGTAGCAGGGTCCGCCAGCAAGGCAGCAAGCGTGCCCTTGCCTTGGTTGTAGTCCTTGCCGCTCAGATCCGCGACCGAATGCCCCTGCATGTTCGACTGGCCGGCCAGAATGAACACCTTCACCGCACGCGGCTCCGCGGCATGACACAAGCCTCCGAGCACGCACACAACCAACGCCCCGAGCAGCACCATTCCCGTTCGCATCTGAGTTCCGATCCTGGTAAGAGGCTTCATCTGCGCCAAACGCACTGTTCACACAGCGGCGACATCCTTCCCCTCATCCCATGACGGTATTCACTTCGCCGAAGTCGCCTTGATGTCAAAGCCCTTGCGGAGCACGCCACCAAGCTCGCCCACCACCGCCGCGTTTGCCGCGGCGTCAGCGATGTTCTCATTCTCCGATGGGTCGTGCTCGTGGTCGTAGAGCTCCCGTGCCGCAATCTGGCTCGTGGATGTTTCCACCCATTCGATGTACCGGTATCGCTCGGTCCGCACCGCATACCCCATGTACTCGCGGCCTTCATGCTTGCGAGGAAACTGGCTGTAGGCGGCTTCCTTCACCTTTGACGCGGCACCTGAAAGCAGTGGTGCAAGGCTCGTGCCCTGCATGGCCGCGGGGACCGGAAGCCCGGCCAGTTCGCACAGCGTCGGATAGAGATCCACGAACTCCACCAGCGCACGCGTCTGCGTCCCGTTGGACTTCGCACCCGGAGCGCGGATCATGAGCGGCGCATTGGTATCAATTTCGTAGTTGGTCTGCTTGCACCACCCGCCATGCTCGCCGAGTTTCCAGCCATGATCGCCCCAGAGCACGACGATGGTGTTTCGAGCCAGATCAAGCCGATCCAGCTCCGCCAGCAGCAGCCCCACCTGCGCATCGATGAACGACACGGATGCGTAGTAGCCGTGCTTGAGCTCGCGCTGCTGAGCCTCCGACAGCGGCCCCTCAAGTGGAGTCTGCACGCCGGCATAGTCCATGTATCCCATCAGTTCATAGAACCCGCCGTAGGAGCGATCACCGAACGCCACCAGCGGCGAACCACGCGGCCGAAATCCATTCGCCGCGAGCGGCAATTTCTCACGGTCGTACAGATCCCAGTACTTGGCAGGCGCGACAAAGGGCAGGTGCGGCCTGATGAATCCCACCGAAAGAAAGAACGGCGAGGAGCCCTTCGAGAGTTCCTGCATCTTCGCGATCGCATCTCGCGCCTGCTTGCCATCAAGCGTCCGCTCGTCCTCCACTTCCTGCCGTTCCGTCGCTGGCCCTCGCATGCGTTCGATCTGCGCCGGCCGCTTCCCCTGAGCCTTCATCTGCTCCTTGAACTCCGAAAGCCGCTTGATGTTCGCAGCAGACCTTCGTTCCACATCCTTGGGGTTGTGCGTCGGCTCATCCCACGAAACATCATCGGGCATCGTGTTGTGATAGATCTTCCCGAATGCCACCGCCCGGTATCCATGAGCCCGGAAGTGCTGCGGAATCGTCACCGCATCCGGCTTCGCGGCACGAAAGTCCGTCACCAGGTCCCACACCTTGATCGTGTCGGGCCGCAACCCGGTCATCAGGCTCGCTCGCGATGGATTGCACACCGCCTGCTGGCAATACGCCCGCCTGAACGAAACACCCGACGCGGCGAGCCGGTCGATGTTGGGCGACTGAATCTCCTTGACGCCATAACACCCAAGCTCCGGGCGAAGATCGTCAACAGCAATGAACAGGACGTTCGGCCGCTCCTGAACTCCCACCGCCTCAACGCCGCGAGCCGCCGAGACACTCACCGCCGCCAACACCGCCACCAGAACGCAGCGCAGTCTATTCGTCACGGTCGCCTCGGCTTTCTCCGCATCACGCGGCACCACTCCACGGACCGACCGATTCTACCGCGCTCAACCCTTCCCATCACCCATCGAGTTCTACGCCAGCGACCAGCCCCCAACTCGAACACCATTCAGACGGGCCATTTCCAGGCCCCCGATTGGCAAACCTCGCTCACCCTTTCCTCATGCGTGGGCTTGTGCGGCGACTGAAGCACCGCTGGACACCGAAGAAGCCCCCACCTCGGAGCGACGTATCCGCTCGATCACCCATTCAATACCGCCCCGCCTCCCATGTGGGCCAGTGGATCGTCAGCACCGATCGGCTTGACAAGGTCGAGCCGCGGCATGTCTGTAACTCCAACGTCGATGGTGGCGATGTCGAGACCTTCTTCGCTCGCTGGGAAGCAGGCTGCTGATCCAACGTACGGGCCACCACTCCGATCACACACGCGATCTGAACACCCCTGCAGCTACCGGCGAGTCACACCGCCGGTCGCTGCTTTCATGAGCCCTACGGCAACCTCCTTACGTCTGATAATCAGTTTCCCCATCTTCCTGAATTACCTTTGGAGTCTCAAAGACCCCGGTAAAGAGTTTGGTGCAGCCTGTGCTCACGCCACGTGAATGACCGTGTGCGCCTGCGCACCCAGCCCATTCGATCACACACCCCGAGTGCCGGAAAGTACTTGCACACCCCCGGCACAAGGGTTACAATGGGCTCGATTCTGCAGCACGGTGCGTCATACGCCTTCCCGATGGGCTTGCCAGCCATCGCCCCGACGGGGCGCGAGCACCACACAGGACGAGGAGAGAGAACTCATGAGAATCGCTCATTCCGGCTTCGCCGCGGCACTTGTTTTCACGGCGTCTGCAACCACCATTGCTTCCGCTCAAGGTCTCGAAGTCGGACAGGAAGCCACCACCTTCGCCAATCTCGATGCCTTCGGTGGTCTCAATGCCCAGGGCTTCTACGCCCATGCACCCGGGGCGTTCGGCGCAGGACCAGGCACCGCCAGCGCCACTCGCTCCCGCGGCGGCAATCCATTCTCCATGACCTACAACGTCAGCGGAAGCGCCGAAGCTCAGCCCTTCGGCGCGCCCGGTACCCCGCTTCGCCTTCGCGCCAGCGCTCATGTCCTCGCCAGCGTCGAGGGCCTTTGGGCCGGACCCGGCAACACGCGCTGGTCGGTCAACTCCATCGCCACCACCGCCGATCGCTTCACAATCCCCTGGGTCGCCGATGGCTCAACCACCGTGACCCTCACGTTCGAAGGCCGAATCTCGGGAACGCAGTCGCGCGCCAACGACTCCGCGTGGACCAGCGCGTATCTCATCGGCAATCCCGGCCTGGGTTCACAGACCACCGTCTGGCAGAACGTCATCAACGAAGGCGACGGACCCGACGAAGCCACCTTTTCAAATGTCCCCTTCTCCTTCAGTTCCACCATTGGCGTTGATCCGTGGGGATGGGTGACCGGCCTCCAGCTGATCGCTGGCGCCGGCACATCCGGCGGATTGAGCACCTACACCCAGTCAGCCAACACAGCCTTCGGCAGCACCGTCGTCGTCGATCGCCTGGTCGTCCGCAGCGGTCGCACCGGTGCCATCCTGAATCCTACCGATTTTGGCTTCAGCGCACAGAGCGGCATCGACTACACACCCTTCATCGTGCCCTCGCCCTCCACCGCGGGCCTGCTGGCACTAGGCACACTCGCCGCGGCTCGCCGTCGCCGCTGATCCACACACTCGCGTTCCTCACGCCACACACCCCGCACCTCTGCGGGGTTTTTCATTGGCTGCCGGTGCGTTTCCCGTGGCATGTCGCCACCTTTTCACTCTCTCGCCGCGGCTTCCAGAATCGCATACACCGCCCTGATCCGCGCCGGCCCAGGCACAAACCGATTCGCTAACAACACCACCCCCACCTCCTTCTCCGGCACCACCACCACATACGCACTGAATCCACCCGTGGCCCCCGTCTTGTTCAGCAGCACTGCCCCATCCAACCGCCGCGGCGGCGACACAGCGTTGGGTTCAAACACCACCTTGGGCGAATTCCCCTCCAGCAGATCCTCCACACGCACCGGATACGAATACAACTCCCACCCCAAACCCTGCGTCATCGGGCCCACTGAGAACCGCCCCTCGCGAGTCTGATCCATCGCCTTCGCAAGGGTGCTGGCCTGCTTCGGATCCGGCGAAACAGAACGCGGGCGAATCTGAGCTTGCACATACCGGCCCATGTCCGCCGCGGTGCTTTTGAGACCATACGCCTCCGCCTCCAGGACGCCCGGATTGACCCGCACCTCGCGATCCTCCTCATCAAGCCCCCACGCATATCGAGGCATTGCCGCGTCCGGCACTTTCAGATGCGTGTCATGCATGCCAAGCGCGGGCAGAATCGTGTTGGTTATCATTTCGGAGAAATCCCGACCCGCACTCTTCGCCGCGGCACGCCCGAAGACCCCGATGCTCGGATTCGAGTACAGCCGCGTGCTTCCCGGCTGATGCTCGGGCTGCCAGCGCTGCAGATAGCCCACAAGCTGCGCATCGTCTCGCACTTCCCCCGGCACCTGCAACGGCAACCCACCCGCGGCATACGTCGCCAGTTGTCCCATCGTCACCCGATCAAACGCACTCCCCGCCAGAACATCCCACCGCTTGCTCGCCGCGTCCTCAAACGCAAACCCACCTTCGACGTGCACCCAGGCCCCAAGCAGCCCCGTGAAGGTCTTGCTGACCGAGCCCAACTCAAAGAGCGTGTCCGGGGTGACGGGCTCATTGCCCGAACGCGACGCAACGCCGAAGCTGAAGCACTCCACCTCGCCGCGGCGAACCACGGCAATCGCCAAGCCCGGCACCCGATGCTCAGCCATCATCGGAAGCGCCTGTCCCTCCACCACCTCGCGGAGTTGACGCGTGTCGCCACGATGACATCCGGAGAGAAGGCACAGGATCGCCGCGGCGAAGTGGGCCAGAAAGAACGCTGTGCTCGAACGAAGAGAGTCGATGGACATGGGTGCGATTCATCGGCAAGCCCCTGATTGGGGCGACACAGATTCCTTCCATGTAACCACCGATATCGTCAGCTTTTCACGCGGCGTGATGCTCGTACCCATCCGCCACAACTTCACCGCACACAATCCCCCAACCTGCCCCAGCATTTCCACCACTCACCCACAGCCTCGTGACACCCCCAACCCCGCGGCGAACCCGCTCACACGCGTTGCCGACGCTCCCACGCAACGTCTCCTCACTCGCTTGGCCGACCGGGCAGAACGCCAAAGCACCCGGCTCCCGATTCAACTAGAATCGCAGGATGACCCCAACGAAGAGAAAACGCTGGAGGCTCGTGTTCTGGTCCTCACTGGCCATCACCTGTCTCGCGCTCTGCCTGCTGATCATCAGCCTCTGGCGGAGTATCTCCGTCGCCGGCGGCAACAACGGGCAGGTGCAGATCTACCGAGGCGGCGTGGCCCTCACCATCGGGCTCGAGGGCGCCTCCTACTGGGACTACACCGCTCTTGAGGCGCGATCAGAAGAGACCATCTTCTGGCTCCCGCGGCAGTACCTCTTCTCCCAAGCAGCCCAGGGCGCAGTCATCCTGCCACTCCCTTGGCTTGTAGTGGGCACCTCGCTCCTCGCCGCAGCTGCAACGTTGCGGACGCGTCGGCGCCCGGGCCAATGCCCCGGTTGCCGCTACGACATCACATCCATCGCACCACGCGGCATCTGCCCTGAATGCGGCACCAGTCTGCAGTAAGTTCCCCCAAACCCCCGCCCAAACCCCCAGCCCAAACCCTCAGCCCGCACTCCCTCAACGCCTCCGCAACGAACCTCCCGAAAGCTCGCACCTGCGCCTTCTTGGGCTGCCCGATTCAAGCCTCACTCTGGATGTGGCGTTCCCACCCGGCGTGAAAATCGCCAATCAAGCAAACATCCTCTATCCGGCCCCGCTTCCGATCAACCGCATTGTGTGCGACGCGTGAGGGAATAGGATGTGTTCCTCGAAGTCACCGGGGCAGCAGACGATGCGCTCAGATCGGTGCTCAGTCACTGCTGCGAATGCGCCGTCTCGGTGACGAATGCTGTGCAATCACGCCGTGGCATGTTGGCCCGGCCCTTCCGATCAGTCGCACACGGCCTCTCGATGAATCGCATCGACGGCGACAGGGAGCAGACGTTGCCGACCTTCTCGAACCCCAGTGCCGACCCCCTCATCGTCGATTCAACCGATTGGCTCCGGGTCACCCTTTCAAGCATCGGTGATGGTGTCATCACCACCGACCCAGCCGGGCGTGTGACCTTCATGAACCCGGTGGCCGAGACACTCACCGGGTGGACGCTTCATGATGCGACCGAAGCAGGCGGGGTGCCGATCGAGCTCGTCTTCAACATCGTCGATGAAGATTCAGGCAGCACGCTCCCAAGCCCGACACTTCGAGCCCTGCAAAAGGGTGAGATCGTGGCCCTGTCGAATCACACGGTGCTGATCGCAAGGAATGGCACACAGGTTCACATCACCGACAGTGCCGCACCAATCCGCAACCTCGATGGCCGAATCGCGGGCGCCGTGCTGGTCTTCCGCGATGTCAGTGAACAGAAGGCCCAGTCGCGGACGGTCCGCGATGCCAAGGAGTTCGCGGAGAACATCCTTGAATCACAGCGAGATTCATTCCTCGTGCTTGACTCCCGCTTCCGGGTCGTCTCGGCCAACCGTGCCTTCTACAAGTGGTTTCAGGTGACACCCGAGCAGACTCAAGGGCGCCTCGTCTATGAACTTGGAAACGGACAATGGAACATCCCCAAGCTCCGCGAGCTGCTCGAGGACATCCTTCCCAAACACGGCCCCTCGGTCGAGAACTTCCAGGTCGAACATGATCTGGAGATGATCGGGCGCAAGGTCATGTCGCTCAATGCCCGCTGCATCAACAGGCCCGGCAATCACGCAGAGCTCATCCTGCTGGGCATTGAAGACATCACGGCACGCACACGCCGCGACAAGTTGCTCGCCTCACAGAAGGCCATCCTCGAACTCGCGGCGGGAGATGGGCCCCTTGAGCGCGTCTTTCAGCTGGTCGTGCGGGCCGCGCAGGAGCATTCCGGCGAACGCAGCGGCGCTGCCCTGTTTCTGGTGGATCCTGAAGGGTTGCAGCTGCGCCTCGTCGCGTGGTCGGGGATCGGTTCGAACAACGCTGACGCCAACGCTGCGTTAAGCAGTGCCCCGTGCTTTCCCACCTGCGGGCACGCGGCGTCCAAGGACCCAATCGTCATCATCTCCGACATCAGCAAGGATGCACGCTGCGCCCCATGTCTCAAGCGTGCGAACGAACAGGGCATCCGTGCCTGCTGGTCGCACACCATCCGCATCGGCGACGGCCGCGTGCTGGGAACGATTGCGACCTACTCCACCATGCAGTCCGTACCAGGGCAGGACGAGATTGACGCAGTGGCCATGCTCAGCGACACCGTCGCGATCGTGATCGAGCGGCAGAGGGAACTCGAACAGCGCGTGCAAACCGAGCGCACGCTGCGAGAGAGCGAGGGACGCTATCGCACACTGCTCACATCGATCGATGAAGGGTTCTGCATCATCGAGGTGCTTTTCGATGAGAAGCAAACCCCCATCGATTATCGCTTCCTTGAGGTCAACCCGACCTTCGGGAAGCAAAGTGGCCTTGAAGATGCGGTCGGCAAGACCATGCGCGAGTTGCGACCGATGCACGACGAAAGCTGGTTCCAGATCCTGGGCCAGGTGGCCAGTTCCGGCGAACCCATCCGCTTCATCAAGGAGGCACGCCAGCTTGCGGGACAGTGGTATGACGTCTATGCCTGCCGCGTGGGGGAGCCCGAAAGCCGCAAGGTTGCGATCGTCTTCAATGACATCACCGAACGGAACCAGTCGCAAGAAGCGCTGCGCGACAGCCATGTCCGCTTCGAAACACTCTTTGACACCTCGCCGGTTGGCATGTATGTCGTGGATGACCAGTTCCGCCTCTGGAAGATGAACGCCAAGACGCGCGCGACATTCGGTGGCTTCAAGGACCAGATCGGAACCGACTTTACCCAGATCCTCCATGTACTTTGGCCACCCGAGATTGCCGATGAGATCGCCGCCCGATTCCGGCACACAGTCGCCACAGGCGAACCCTATCGGCACGCCGAACTCGCTGAGGTTCGATCTGACCGCGAAGTGCGAGAGTACTACGACTGGGAGTTGCATCGCATCAGCCTGCCCCAGGGTCAGCACGGCGTCGTCTGCTACTTCCTGGACATCTCGGCGCAGGTTCACGCTCAGCAGGCCGTGCGAGAATCCGAAACTCGCTATCGCCGACTCTTCGAAGCCGCAAAGGACGGCATCCTCATTCTCGATGCCAAGACAGGCAAGATCACCGCAGCCAATGCCTTCATGTGCAATCTGACGGGAATGAAAGCCGAGGAGTTTCTGGGCAAGGAGCTCTACGAGATCGGCATGTTCAAGGACACGCTGGAGAACAAGGCCGCCTTCCACGACCTGCAGACCACCGGCTACTTCCGCCACGAACACCTCCCGCTGCACAACCTGAAGGGTGAAGAAGTCGAAGTGGAGTTCGTCGCGAACCTCTACTCCGAGGGCGACAGGCTTGTCGCCCAGTGCAACATCCGTGACATCAGCGAACGCAGCCGCCTCGAGAAGACGCTGGCAGCGCAGGCCGAGGCCCTGACGGTTCAGGCACGTTCCAAAGACGAGTTCCTCGCGATGCTCAGCCATGAACTTCGCAACCCGCTGGCCCCGATCCGTGCCGCGGCACACATGATGCGGCTGCAGGAACAGCAGACCGGCACCGAGGCCAACCCGATCCTGCAACAGGCTCGCGAGGTCATCGAACGCCAGGTGGCCAATCTCACGAAGATGGTCAGCGACCTCTCCGAAGTCTCACGCGTCATCAGCGGCCGAATCCGCCTGGAAACCCAGCCGGTCGACCTCAAGCGTGCCATCGGGCACGCGATTCAGACGGTGACTCCGATCTTTGAGCAACGCGAGCACGCGGTCTCCGTCAGCCTCTGCACCGAGCCCCTGTGGGCACTGGCAGATCCGGTACGCCTCGAGGAGATTCTGGTCAACGTGCTCAACAATGCGGCAAAGTACACGCCCGATGGCGGGCGGGTTGATGTCACGTGCGAACATGCTCGCGATGGAGACCAGACATTCGGCATCCTGCGTGTTCGCGACAATGGCGTGGGAATTGATGAAGCGCTGCTGCCGCGGGTCTTTGATCTGTTCACACAAGCGGATCGCTCGCTGGCCCGCTCATCAGGTGGACTTGGCATCGGGCTCTCCCTGGCCCGCAGACTGGTGGTGCTGCACGAAGGGACGATCCAGGCCCAAAGCGATGGGCCAGGAAAGGGCAGCGAGTTCTCGGTCCGAATGCCGCTGATCACGCCTCCTCGCACCGGCGCAGCCGCGGTCGCATCGACCCGGACCGAAACGGCAAGCCCCAGCGCCGCGGCGAGCAAAACGGGCAAGAACGTCCGCCCCGCCATACGCGTGCTGGTCGTCGATGACAACGTCGATCTGGTCACGATGCTCTGCGGCGCGTTGCGGCATCAGGGCTACATCGTGCAGAGCGCCCACACAGGCCCCGATGGGCTCCGACTCGCGCAGCAATGGCAGCCCGACATCGCCATTCTGGACATCGGACTTCCATCTCTGGATGGCTATCAGATTGCGCGACGACTTCGGGCAGAACAGTCGCCCCAGATGAACACCCCGGGCGGGGCTGCACAGCCCGCCATCCGCATGAAGCTCATTGCCATCACCGGATACGGTCGCGATGAAGATATCGTCCGTGCTCGCGAAGCTGGCTTCGATGGCCACATGGTCAAGCCCTGCGATCTTGAGAAACTCGAACTGATGATGACTGCACGTTCACTCAGCATCTGATCACCCGCGAGTTGCACCACCGCCCCGCCCCCGGGGGGCCCGGGGGGGGGGGCGGGGGGGGGGCCGG
>JBILUL010000222.1:0-6584 GCA_044371005.1 Phycisphaerales bacterium
TCGAGTCGAGCGCCGAGCACATCGGGTGGCCCCAGGTACTCGTTCATGCTGTTGCCGCCCGTGGCGTAGGTGTGGTGCCGCGTCACCGTCTCGAAGAAGAAGCGAGCCGCGCGGCCGAGCGCCGGATCGCCGATGAGTTCATGCTGTCGCGCCGCACCGATGATCTTGGGAATCTGGGTGTTGGCGTGCAGTCCGGAGAGGATGTCCTTGCCCTCCGCCAGCGGCGCAAGCACGCGGCGATCGTTGAAGCGGCGGGCAAGGTCCAGATAGTCGGGATTGGCGGTGACCAGCCACAGGTCGGTAGCGACTTCGTTCATGCCGCCGTGTTCGCAGCGGAGCATTCGATCAAGCTGTTCATCGGTGAGCGATCTGACGATACTGTAGGAATAGTCGCCCAGGCCGCGCCAGACTTCGCGTGCCTTTTGATTTGCGCACATAATGGATGCATCACGCAAGCCAGCCATCAGCTTGTGCATCGTGTACCAGGGCACCCAGATCCCGTTGAGATCAAAGCCCTTGGAGCGGATGTTGCCCGCAGCCACTTCCGCCAGGGCCTTCTTCCCTCCAGGAATCGCCGCGACGTAGCCGGGAAACCCGTTCTCGCCGTTGCGTGCCTGGCAGAGCGCCAGTTCATCGACGATGAACTCGATACGCTCCAGGAATCTGCCATCGTAGGTGCCCGCTGCCATCTTCACACACGCCGAGAGGTAGTGGCCCAGCGAGTGGCCGCCGATGGTGTCCCGTTCCCATCCGTCATATCCCTCGACTTTGGTCTCGAGCCCGGCCTCGATTCGGAATCGAGCGAGCAGTCTCGCCGGGTCGAGGCGCAGGAGGTACTGAGCATGCGCATCGCATGCGGTCTTGAAGGGATTGGTGAACGGTGCGGGCGCTTCCAGCAGCACGGTCACCCCTGTGGGCAAGCTGAAGACAGCCGGCACGGGGAGAACGCGGGCTGGCTGTGCCGGGGCAACTGCTTCGGGAGCCGGCGCGGATGCGGTCGTCTCCTGCGCTGAGCAGGGTGTACAGATGAGTGCCGCCGCGGCAAGCCGCGTGAACCGGGGAAGAGCATGCATGCGTTCAGTCCTTTAGACGCCCAGCGGCTTGGCGATCGGTGAATCAGAGACCGTCGAGATGCCCTCAAACGGAAGCCGCGGCGAGTAGAGCCCCTGCACATCCTGCGTCGCGTGATACACCTTCGTGCCCATGTAGTTGCCCAGCGCTTCCCACAGCACGTTGCCGACATGCCCCTGCGTGATGGCTACGTGATGCGGGAAGTGACGCAGGAGCACATCGCGGTAAAGCCGCTGCAGGTGCGGCAGACGGCACCAGCCGTAGCAGCCGAAGGTGACGGCCGGGTTGTCTTCAATGCGGCCCTGAGCAATCACGGCCTTCATGTCGCCGCACGGATCCTGCGTCATGCGACAGAGCGTGAGCGGATTGGGCTTTGCGATGAACTCGATCGTGCCTTCCGAGTTCTCATATGACGCCGCACCCGAACTGGCGATGATCTCCTGTACGCCCAGCTTTACGGGCGTCTTGGCGAATGCTGCGGGGAAGACGCCGCAGTGCCACACGTTCACGAGTTCATCGTCGTCGTTGTGCAGATTGTTCCAGTCGGCAAGGCCCGCGGGCGAATCGCTCGCGAGCATGCACGCGTGCATCGAGATGGTGCCCATGATGTCGGCCTCGCACGCCGAGGGCATGCCTTCATCGCCGAACCGGCTCATCGTCGTGCACGAGCAGACGCCGTAGTTGGCCTGAATGCTCGTCCAGCACTGAATGGCAAAGGCATCGATGGCATTCGCGCGTCCCCAGCGACGCAGGAAGAGTTCGAGCTTGGCCGAACGCATCACCGAGAGCTGCTTGATCGCACCCGTGTTCGCGTACCCCTGAATGCTCGTGACCACCTTCGCCAGGTCCGGGTCGTTGTCATCGATGCGATTAGCCCCGCCGATGGCCTCCGAAAGATCCAGCGTCACGACCGTCGGGCCCATCAGCTGCAACTGCTTCTCGTTGTAGCGGCACGTCCAGAAGGCATCGGGCCGTGCGCCGATCTGCCCGTAGCGAGCGTTGCGCAGCCCATGCACCACGCGGCAGACCCGCACGAACCAATCCACATCACGCTTGAACGACTCATCCGTCGGGAAACAGATCGGCCGCTGCGCCACCGAGTAAGCGGCACCGATCTGCCTGAGCACTTCACCAATCGAGAGCAGCCCGCAGAACGAATCGCGACGCTTGGTCGTCATCGTGAGACGCTCTTCCTCCTGGCAGCCGTAGATGAGGATCGGCACGTTCAGTGCGGCCTTCTTCACGCACCACGCTACGCCCTGTTCTTCACCGAAGTTCACTGCGCCGACGATGATGCCGTGTACCCCTTCGCGGCGGAAGAGTTCCGCCGCGAGTTCGGCTTCTTCACGCGTCTCGACACATCCGACCTTCGTCTGCGTCACATCCGGCACCACGACTTCGACACCCATGGCCCGAAGGACCGTGATGGTCTGATCGCGCATCTTCGCGGCGAGCTCCTTGGAGAAGAAGCCGCGGTTGCTGGGGATGAAGCCGAGTTTGACAGTGGTGAGGCGTGCCATGGTGGGGGTCCGGTGGTGGGGAGGGGGGGGAAGTTCCGAAGTGCCTGAGTTCCGAAGTGCCGAAGGTCCGAGCTTTCGATGTGCCGATGTTCCGAAGTGCAGCTGCGCCGATTTGCCGAAGTGCGAGGTGAGTCCAAGCAACCGCGCGCCTGGCGCGTGCCGTCAGCCGTTCACCTCTTGGTGCCGTAGGCACCCGGTTGAATAGCCGGCTGCAAGCAGCGCTTCGCTGCGCAGCTGCCGGAGAGCGTCGCCGCGTCGGTGCCGGTGAGTGTTGCCGCGTCGTTGCCGGCAGCGTGCGCCACAACGCCCGCCCCGGAAGGGGGCAAGTTGCTGTCGATCCACTGCGTTGATGATGTGCAGATTCTGTTGGTTCATGCCGCCAACCATGCTAGGAGTACCCAAGTGCCGAAGACTTCGGGTTGACCGTTGTTGCGCTTCGCACCGTTCTCTGGTTCGGCGTGTTTGGAAAGTACGTGTGGTTCACGCCTATGGGCGGAGTCGGTGCGGATCCGAAGGGTGCCGCGGGACAAGCGGAGGGGCCTTTGATTTGCCGCACGATGACCGACGAACGTGGCGATGCTTGCGCTCCTCAGGAGCGTCGTGTCGGCCGTTGCGGATGTTCGTCAAGACGGGTGCTCCATGCAGCGAGCGAATCGCTCGAGGCTTGGCGCGCAGGCTCAGTCGGTCGAGGTTCACGTGTGTTCGCAGCGAGTTGCCTTGAGGTCATTCCTGGGTGTCGTTGCGTGCCGGTCACGAACGGCGCAGTGTCCAAGCCCTGAAGGGCTGCGTTGGTGATGATCGCGGACGAATCCCCGAATTTCAATGGGTCCGCTGCGTGCTGCAAGGCGCTTTGCGCCAGGCCCGCACCAACCCACTTTGCGATCGGAATGTGGTGAGCCGCCGGGCCCGCCGCCCCCGGTCTGGGCCTGGGGGTACGATGCCGCTCATCGGCCGTTTCGCTCTTCAGGCATACTGCGAGGCGCAGCAACCCATGTGTGCACCATGACCGAAACAAAGACCCTCAGTGCTTCCTTCACTCGCGATGGCACCAACGACATGTTCGTGGCCAAGTACCTTCTGGCGGCGTATCCGGCCGTCCGACGACTTGCACGCCGCGAGGCGATCATTTGCGTCTTCGCATTGGTCGCAGTGGGCATGACGGTGGCAGTCACTTCGGGGTCTGTCGATGTCACCCCAATCGGAGCGAAACTGCTGATATGGCTCTCGCTCGGCTCCATCTTGTGTGCCGCGGCGAATACGCGATGGATTCGGCTTCACCGCAGGCTCAGTCGCGCTGCCTTGCGTGGAACGGCGCGTGAGGCAGAGAGCGTGAGCTTTCATGCAAGAGCCGCGGGCTTCATGCTTTCTGGCAAGAAATCACAGGTCCTTGTCGCATGGACACAGATTGACTGGGTCGGACCGGTTTCAGACCTGTACATCGGAATCCGCTCGGCTCACGAGATGGATGTGATACTGATCCCCTGCGAGGCGTTTGGAGATCGTCACTCTGCCCAAGTCGCTCAGCAGCAACTCCAGGAACTGCTGCGACTCTCCGGTGCCGATGCCCGAACGCGGCTGTTGCAATCGGGCAAGGAGCCGTACACGGCCTCATGCCAGTGCACACGAAGTCTCGATCTGACAAGCATGGATCGGTGTCCGGACTGTGGCGGCATCGTGTCGGCTCTTTCGCTGCAACTGGGGGATCTGGCACGCGAGCCATGGTGGCGACTGTTGCTGCCATTCTCTTCGGCGACTCGTCTCCGCTCGGACTCCGTCACACCCACGGCCTGCCCCGAGTGCGGCTACTCCCTGCGTGGACTGAGCATTGATCGCTGCCCCGAATGCGGCACGGCCCGACCGACCGATGCGGCCCCGCTCCTGAGCTCCATGAGTGAGCAGCGTCGCCGCGATATCTCGCGGGGGCTGCTCATCCTTCAGGTCTGGCTCGTACTTCAGTGGATCTGGGTGGCGCACTCCATGATGGCGAGGTTTGCCGCGGGTACGGTGCCGTCATTCACGGGACCAATCGAGCGCGCCCTCAATGTTGCTGATTGGGGCGTGTTGTGCCTGGGGTGCTGGCTCGCGGCCGCGCCACCCATGCGACCTCTCTGCTCGGTTCGAGCCGACCGGATCCTGTTCTGGATGCGAATCTGCAGCATCGCAACGATGTGCTCCATGTCGTTCATTGAACTGTTCGATGATCTCTTGCATCAGCAGCCCATGACGCAGGGCTTGGTCCTTGCAATCGTGATTCCCAGCACGCTCGGCCAGTTTGCGTTGATCCTCGCACACCAAGCGCAACTCGCGGTGCTGTCGGGCGACGGCGAGCTTACCGCGCGCTGCCGCTTCAACATGCGGCTGGGAATCATCTGGCTCGCGGCGTCAATCGCTCTTCTAGCAAGATCAGACATGACGCCGGACTGGATCGACGCCATCTGCTTCGCCATCCTTGCCTGGGCGTGCCGACGAGTCTGGGTTGCGTTGACCCGCCTTCGAAAGCACCTGAAGTTGCCCAGCGGTGCTCGTGGACCGCTCAACCCCGCGCCTGGGTGCTGATGGCACCTTGTTCACGCGCCGGCTGCAAGCAACGCTTCGCTGCGCAGCTGCCGGGCCCGAACGGCGCATGGTCCCAGCCCTGAAGGCGCCGCGTTGGTGAAGTTTGCGAACCAACCGTCCATCTTCGCAAGGACGCGTTGGGCACGCCGCGTACTGGCAGTCGAGCAATGAAGCGCGGCTTGCCACGGGCATGTCTGCCAACAGAATGTCGTTCGATACTCCACCGATCCACCACTCGTGTCGTGTCGACAAGGCCGTCACGACCGCTGAATCGACAAAAAAGGAGCCAGGGATAGAGGGACCGCCTTCGCGTTCCACACGGCATGGAGCCGAGTTTCGTCCGCTGGCCTCGCTCGCAGGATATCAGCAAGATCCTCGTCCAGCAACAGCCCCCCGGGCCCCCCGAGGCATCGTCATCCCGCCCACCGTCATCGCGATGCTGGTGCTGCTCGCCTGGAGCTTGCTCGCGACCAATCCTGCTCCAACGCTTCAGGCCGTAGGCCTCGAACGAAAGTAGCCTGGCGGTGAAGCACGGCTTTGCGTGCGCCGCCCCAGGTAGAAGCCGCAAATCCCTGGCACGCTGAAGGCGTGCGATTGAGGTAGTTCAAAAAATGTTCACACTCGCGTCTTGCCCACCGGTACGCGGCGTGAGGCATGACCCCTCTGAAGGAAGGCGGCTGGTTCGCGGGCGTGATCAACGCAGGCGAAAGAACCGGCGCTTCCCCAATCCCCCACCATCTGAAGCTCTGACCTCTGAAATTTGAACTCTGAAGTTTGCCTTTCCTTCCTATTCCCTCTTCCCTCACCCGCGTGAAACTCACCACCCTCGCCCTCCGCCGAACCTGATCCGCCCTTGCCAGCCTCTTCTTCGCCCGCTACCAAAAAGTCCGGCGACCCAGCCTCCTGCAAGGGCCTCGAACTCGATGTCATCGCGGCGGTGATCATCGGCGGAACCCTGCTCAAGGGCGGAGTGGGGTCAGTGGTGGGCTCACTGGGCGGCGTGCTGATTCTGGGATTGATCCAGACGATCATCAGCTTCCAGGGGGACCTGAGCTCGTGGTGGACGAGGATTGTGGCGGGGGGGTTGGTTTTGGTGTTCTTGTTGTTGCATAGAGGGGTGGGGGTGGTGGGGAGGTTCGCAGGTGCGAGCTCTTGAAAGCACGTCAATCCACTCGCGCTCTTCAGGCCGATAGGCCTCGAACGAAACTAGCCTGGGGTGAAGCACGGCTTTGCGTGCGCCACCCCAGGTAGGAGCCGCAATTCCCTGGCACGCTGAAGGCGTGCGAGTGGGAGGGGGGAGGGGGGGGCGTTCAGGCAATGGTCTCATCATGCCGCGTTGCATGAACTCGAAGCGCGAACCTGTACCGCAGTCCGTTGACCGCACACGATCAACGATTCTCAATCAACGCGACCTGCCCATCGACCTTCACCGATTCG
>JBILUL010000068.1:0-23147 GCA_044371005.1 Phycisphaerales bacterium
CTTCCCCCAAGTTGCTCCGCCCAGAGACAACACCACATTCACCATCGACGGCATGGGCCTTGCATCCGGTAGCGTGGTTGAACTCGAGCTCCCAAATGGCGAAACCCGCCGCGCCAAACGCGTCACCAACGCAGCCGACCGCACGCTGACCGCGACGTTCGACCTTTCCAATGCGGAATTGGGGGCGGCCACTCTGAAGGTGACGAGCCGCGGCGTGACCGTCCGCGGCACACAGGCCATCAACATCCAGGGCGGGTCGATCGGTCAGCTGCGGCTCACGGTCCAGTCGCCAGCTCAACTCGCGATCAACCGAGCCGCCACTGTCTGGATCGAGTATCAGAATACCGGCGCGACGCCCATCGACGCACCGATGATCATGGTCACATCCAATCGCGCTGCCATCCTTACCGCGGATGCCGGGCTCTCGGGCAGGGGGTTTCGGGTCTCAAGTGCCGATCAGCTTCCAGTCGGTGTCAACACGAGTGCCATCACCTGGGCGATTGGAAGTGCCGCAACCCCGGGCATCATCCAGCCCGGTGAACGAGGTCGTGTCCCGGTCTACTACTTGGGAATCGTCGGCAACCCCGACCTTTCTTCCATCCGGTTCAATGCAGCCGTCGTGACCGCTGCCGACGCCACTCCGCTCCCCACCGCGACACTGCGCGAACAAGTGCGTCCATCGTGGATCGACGACGCGGTATGGAATGTCATGTTCGATCGATTCGCTGGGCACATCATTCAGCCCAATACATCCCGGACGGTGCCGACTTGGGGCGACCTCGTCGCCGCCCGCGCTGATTTGATCGGGCTCGCCGCGGAGCACGGTGAACAAGTCCGCGAGCTTTCCATTGGTCGCCTCATCCCGCTCATGGTCGGGCGCGCTGCTGACATGGGCGCGAGCATCATCGACATTTCCAATGTGGACGCCCGTGTGCCAGGCGTGGGCCCCGCCCTCGTATTCGAACGGCGATACGACGCGAGCACCCCGGGGCGCCTCAATGAAGGCCCCTTCGGTTTGGGATGGACCCACAACTGGGACCTCTCCATCGACCTCGTCGAACAGGGGTGGCTCGCCATTCTCAATCAGGGCGGCCGCAAGACGCTCTATTTCCGCTCAAACGACGCATCTGTCTACCGCAGCGTTACTCGGTCCGACACCATCTTGCGAAGGGGATCGGATGGTTCCTTTAACCTCGACACTGGCGCGGGCGTCGCTCGCTTTGAGTCATCTGCGAACAGCTGGCGATTCAAGAAGTTGACCGACACCGCCGGCAACTCCATCACCGCCGTGTACACCACCGGCGGCAACCTTAGCAGCCTCTCCCACTCCAGTGGCGGTCAGGTCATGATCACGTACGGCAACGCCGGTCAGTCCGGCCGCATCGTCAGCATCGTGGAGTCCGTCCAGGGAGTGAAGACCGCTGATGATCGGACTACCACGTACGCCTACGACAGTTCCGGCCGCTTACTGATGAGCGCCACACTCCCGGGTAGCCGAACCTACCAATACGACTACGCTCCAACGAACAACGACAAAACTCGCGGTGCTCTCACCTCCGTCACTCTTCCAACCACCCAGGCCACTAGGTACGAGTATGATTCGCTCGGGCGCATCCTCGCCACCATCCGCCCGGGGAACGCGCGTTCGACGGTTGCGTACTCAACGCTTCGCGGAATCGCTATCACCGACCCCGCCGGTCGCACGTCAAGTTATACCATCGGGCTGGATGACCGGGTGAGCGTGGCTCAAGCGGGCTCCGCTCGTGTCGCTCTCGCACGCACGCCTGAAGGCAGGCCCGCTGGCATCGACACCGATACCGGGGTTCGTGGCGCCATTCAGTACGACGCCTCAGGTCGCCCTACTTCCATCACCGATCCCAGCGGTGGCATTACCTCGTTCATCTACGACCCAATCACCGGCGCCCTCGGTGCCATGCGAGATGCCCGTGGCAACGAAACCCGATACAGCTTCGATCACCTCGGCCGCCTCACCCTGGTCCGTCACGCCGATGGCGGCGAAGAAGCCACGACCTTCAACAGCAACGGCCAGATCGCTCGAACACTCCGCCAGGATGGCCGCACCATCGATTACACATATGCCGCAAGCGGCCTCGTTCAGTCCATCGACTTGAGCGAAACGGCCGGAGTGGATGCACGCTTTGAGTACAACCTCCGCGGCGAAATGACCCGGGCTGTTGAACTTGCCGCTGGGACCTCGACCATGGTCTACGACTCGGATACTGGTTGGCTCACCAGTATCCGCTATGGGGATGGGAGAGGCTTTGATTTCACGCACGATCGCTTGGGTCGTCGCACATCGCGCACCGACACTTCCGGAATCCGCACCGAGTACACCTACAGCCCCCGTGGCGGACTCCACGAGGTCATCGAGGTCGTTGGCACGACCCGCACTGTTCTCGTCACCTACGGCTATGACGATCTGGGGCGTGTCACCTCTCAAGTCAACGCCAATGGCACTCGCACGCTCACTTCGTACAACACGTCTAACCTGGTGACCAGGGTATTGAATGAAACCACCACTGGTGTTCTGATCTCCATATTCGACTACGCTTTTGATGAGGCCGGGCACCTCGTCACTCGCACCTCAACCACCGGGTCGAGTGTCACCACCGAGTCATTTGAGTATGACGATGCCGGTCGAGTTATCCGCGAAAGCGTCGATGGAGTCGAACGAGCCCGTTATTCCTTCGACGCGGCTGGCAGTCGGACGTCCGTCCATCGCGATGGATCCACGACCACCTACACCAGCGGTGCCCGTAACGAATACACCAAGGTCGGCTCGGTTTCGCTTGAGAACCGCAACGGCATCATGACGAGGGATGAGCAGGGCATCTCCTACACGTATGACGCACTCGGGCGAATCACTGGCGCTTCGCGCCAGGACATGAGAATCGACTACACCAACTCGTTCGTTGCTGGCCGCATAGCGACCACAACCAACGGCACTCGCGAGTCCTATCTTATTGACCCTGCCTCCGATGGCGGACCGGCCCAAGTCTTCAATGCCTCCGGAACACTCATCGCTACCTACGACACCGGATACGGCCTCATCAGCAAGCGAGATGCATCGAACAACCGTTCCTTCTTCCATTTTGATGCCATCGGGAACACCACGGAGCTTTCTGGAGCGGGCGGCGCCGTCCAGGGCACCTTCCGATATGACGCGTTGGGCCAGACCATCAGTAGCTCCGGAACCTCCACTCCGTTCATGTTCGCGGGGCGTTCTGGGGCGTTGACTCAATCCGCCACGTCTCAGGTTCAGATGGGTGCTCGGGCCTACAGCCCGAGCCTTGGTCGGTTCACCGGCCCTGATCCCCTCGAACTGAATGGTGGTTCGGCGAACTTCTACACTTACGCCGCGGGCAATCCCCTTCAGTTCGTAGATTCCACCGGCCTCTTCCCGTTTCTCCCACTCATGGGCGTTGGTGCCGTCACCGGTGCAATTATAAACGTCGGCTGGACATGGGTCACGACACCCGCGTCCGAGCGCACCGCTGGCGTGCTCGTAGGTGCCGCTGTCAGCGGGGCGATCTCCGGTGCTCTCGCCGTCGCCGCCCCAGAACTCGCGGGCGGAGGCCTCGCTGTGTCGAATTTCCTCGCCGGGTTTGCTGGAAGTGTCGTCCAGGACATGGTTGACGGCACGAGCGGCACGAGGTGGGAGTTGCTCAGCGATGGCCTTGACGGCGTGGTCGGTGGTTTCACAGGCGGGTTGGTGGGGAAAGGCTTCGAGAAGGTGTTTGGGAAGCGAGGCTTTGGGCTCGGAGACTTTTCCGACCCACGTATCGTGTGGGATGACACCATGACCAGACTCGCCCTTCGCGAAACCCTTGAGACAGTTTATGTGGATTCACAATCCGGCGGAATTGCTGAGTACTTGCAGGGGGTCATCACCGACTTGGGCCGCGACATCTACGACGCAATTTCCGATGCGGCAGCGGGCTTCAGCGGCCCCGGTGGCACCAACTCCGCCGAGGGTTCCTCCCAGATCGTTCGGAGCTTCGATCCAAACGACAAGACCAGCAGTGGCGTTCCCACCGACCCCAACAATCTTTACTCTACTCGCATCGTTCAGCCCGGCACTGCAATCGACTACCGCATCCGTTTCGAGAACCTCAGTGAGGCCGACGGTGTGCGGTTGAATAGGACCATTGCTCCTGTCCAGCGTATCGAGATTCAGGATGAGCTTCCGCTTGAACTCGATCCTTCCACACTCGAGATCACCGAGATTGTTCTGGGTCGGGTTGCAGGCAGCGACAATCTCAAGATCAACATCCCGGTCTCGGCCAACAAGGGGGATCTCTCCATCACCCGTCGCATTCGCGTCGAACGTCACAACGACGGGCAAGCTGTTGATATCGATGTTCGCGTGACCACTTCGCTCGTGAAGTTGAATGAAACGGATGAATTCCAGACGCTCATCGTCGTCATCGAAGCCATCGACCCCTTGACCGGCTGGGTGCCCCAGGACTTCAACATCGGCTTGATGCGACCCAACATCGAGGACACGGCAGACAACCGTGCGTCCGCGAGCGCAAGTCAGATCGGTCGAGGCGAAGGCTTCATTGCATTCCGCATCCGCCCGAATGCCGGCCTCGCCGACGGCACCGCCATCACCAACGTGGCGAGCATCAAGTTCGACGAAAATGAGGTGATCGGGACCAGCGGTGATGACCCCGCAACCCCGGACGTGACCGAGGCACGCCCCGCAACGATCACGATCATCGATGCGGCCGCACCCGCCGCATCCATCACGTCGCTCACACAGGCAGATCCTGGCGCCGCCGCCATCAACGTCTCATGGTCCGCCTCCGACTCGGTCTGGCTCTCTCAGGTTCGCCTCTACGTGCGAGTCGATGGCGGCGCATGGACACCTTGGGGCACCGCCAGCGTCTCTGGAACCAACGGCACCGGACAATCAACATACCAAGGCGAGTTTGGTCGTCGATACGAGTTCGCCGCCAGTGCCATTGATCTGGTCGCTAATGAGGATGCCGCCCCTTCAACGGCGGATCGTGAGATCACCCTCGTCGCTGACCACATCCCGACGCTGGCTTCGTCCGCGATCATCTCAGCAGGTGCAAAGGGCAAACCGATCGATTTCACCTACGAGCGGCTCATCGCGGCACTGAATGTGGCCGACGCTGACGGCGATCCAATTCAGCTTCGTCTCGATGCCGTTTCCGGTGCCGGCACCTTCCTCATCAACGGCCAGCCCGTCGCTCCGGGCACCACCCTCCTCCGGTCTCGTGAGATTCTTCGGTGGACACCTACCAAGACCGGAACTCAGGCTCAACTCACTTTCACTGCGGTCACCAGTCGTGCGGCATCGGCCAATACCGGCACGGTTACGGTGAATCTCCGCGCCAAGAACACCGCTCCCAAGTTCTCCAAGCTCACGCTCCTGGGACCCGCCGACGCTGGTCAGCCCTTCACCATTTCACTTGCCAGCATCTTCGGCCGAGTGGTTGACGCTGACAACGACGCCATCCACTTCCTCATCGACAAGCTTCCTCCTGTGGGCACCCTCTCCCTCAACGGCTCGGTCGCTCGGATTGGCGATCGGCTCCTGAGTACCGACGTACTGAACTTCACCCCTGCCGCGAACCAGTCAAAGGACACTGTCGCATTCACATTGGTCGCCTCCGATGGTGCCGCAAAGAGTTCTCCTCTGGCGGTGAAAGTGCGGATCAACGCCGCTCCAGTCGTTGCGCTGCAGGCGAAGATGAAGGACATCAAGGTTGGGCTGGAAGGACGCCCGGCAACGCTGACGTTCAAGCAGCTTCAGTCCGCACTTGTGCTGAGCGATCCCAACAAGGATGCGATCTCCCTCCGTGTCGAAGCGCTCGGCAATGGCCAACTCCTTATCAACGGAGCGGTTGCCACGATTGGCTCGACCATCCGCACCAGTGACCGAGTTTCTTTCACTCCCGCCGCGGCCGGACGCGTTCGTGCCTTCACTGTGTCGGCCACTGATGGCCGACTTTGGTCTCCCGCACGCGATTTGTTTGTCGTTGCCGGCGCGAATATCGCGCCCTCCATCGCCGCACAGACCGCCGTGAAGGACATCAAGAACGCCACTGCGGGCCAGCCGATTGTCATCAGCTACGCAGCACTGACTTCAGCGTTGGGCATCAAGGATGTCAACAAGGACATCGTCTCCATCCGCATTGAAGCGCTCGGCGATGGTTCTCTCACACTCAATGGCCAGGAGGTCATTCCGCAGGAGACTCGCTTGGGCCCGGGAGCGTCGCTTGTGTTCACTCCCAGGTCCGCTGGCCGGGTGCTAGCAATGGGCATCCGGGCAACCGACGGGTTCCTCTGGTCGGAAACGCGATCGCTGTTCGTCGCGGCTCGATGAGCATGCCAAACTTGCGCGTGCTGCGTACTCCCGTGTCCGCCATCGCGATGCCCGGAGGCGATGATTCGCCAAAGGTCAGCACTGGCGGCTTGCCGCTTGTGGGCACCAAATGGCGAGTGCATTGCCACTGCAGCATGTCCCAAGGCAAACAATTGCCGCGTAGGTGGCCGCACGCATGATTGTGGGATTGGTTCACACTGGCTTCGAGCGTGCAGATGGAGCTTTCATTGAGAGCATTCCAACTTCAGTGCTACGAAAACGATCCCTCGCTGCAATGCTGGATGGTTCGCTACCGGGATTCCTGAAGGGGCATCTGCGCGTTTCACGCTTTGGAGAGACGACACCGATCGAACCTATATGCAAAGAACCGCTAGCGAAAAGGAGACACTTTGATGCGTCGAACTAGTTCTTTCAAGCGAGCTCTCAGTGGAGCTGTGTGCCTTTCATTTCTGCCATCGGTACTCGGAGCCTGTGCCCAGGAATGGCGAGGACTCACAGTGCCTTCACTGCGGCCACTGATCGCCTCGACGACCACAGGCCAGCCCTCGAGCCCCAATCCCGTTGACCAGCCAAGTGCGGCCCCGGCGACGGTACCTTCGCAAGCACCAACGTCAACCAATCCGGCGGCGGCTGTCGATCGGCCGCCATTTCCGGTCCTCGGTAAGCCCGCTCCCAAGATTCCGGCAGCGAATTGGATGAACGGACCTGCCGTAGATGAATTCATCGCCGGAAAGGTATATCTGCTGCACACGTGGGCAACCTGGAGCGGGCCGGCAAGAGTCGGTTTCAAGCAGATTGGGAAGCTCGCATCAAAGTTTGAAGGGCGGGTTCAGTTTGTCGGGCTCAATACCGGTGGTGAGCAAGACAAAACCGTGCGGGCGTTTCTCCAGTCTTCTTTGGGAGCTGTGCTCTCGCATCCTCAGGCCTTCGGCAGCTCGGGCCAATCTGCCGCCGGCCCCAAGCTCGATGATTGGTTCAAGCACTTCCCGATTCCGACCGTCTTCATCGTGGATTCCAAGGGACGAATCGCCTGGATTGGACTGGTTGGTGAAGTGGAAGCTCCGCTCACGGAAATCGTGAACGGAACCTACGACGTTGCTAAGGTCATCGAGCAGCGAGCGGAAACGGAAAAAAAGGAGAAACGCGAAAAGGATGGCTCGTGGACGTCCTTCGACCCGAATGGCGGGGCTCACTCGGCAAAGTCACCCCAGGGTGCACCCGGTAGCAATACTGGCCCTACCGAGAGAGACCTACTGATGCGAGAGTACCTCGAAGCCAAAGCCGCATACGACGCAGAATACGACCGTGTCGAAGCAGCCAAGGCGTTGCAGCAGCAGAATTTCAACAAACTTCCGCCAGGCACCCGCATCATCGTGCCTGAGATGGACTCTGGCATCGTGGCCCGTTACAACGCGGCATGGCAGGCGTATGTCTCCAAGACCGGTGAGCAACCCTGAGCGGATTGCCGCCTCGCCGCTTGATGGGCTTCATCAGATCGATGAATACAATGTCGTGCCGTTCATGGCCGCGTGGAGCGATGGCGGCTGCTGAGCCATCTCGAGATGTGACCTTTCAGGGCGGCGATCGCGTGGGGTGGTCGCCGCCCTTTTCATTTGGCCTGTTGGGAATGGGTCTTGGCCAAGCGGGTCGCCGCAGCGTGTCAAGCGGAGTGGGGCAGTTTTTCATCTGATTGTGTGCTGCCTGTCGACAGCTCCAACCGATAGTGGTTTTGACCGGTTTTTTGTCCTACCCCTCGTCCGCAGCAGGGGGTAAGGGGTACACTGGCAGTCCCGATGAGCCAGGAAGAGCCCAATGCAGTTCCCGATGCAGCACAGTCGCCCAAGCGCTGTGATTGCGGCACAGGTTGTGCCAGTTCCGCCCACCCACGACAGGAAGTCGACCCGATGCTTGCAGCACGCCAGAGTTTGCCCGTCACACGCGAGTCGATCACGCACAAGTTTTCCATTGGTCGCCATGAGGGCTACCTGACCATCGGTTTGTATCCCGATGGGCGTCCGGGCGAGATCTTCCTCAAGATGAGCAAGGAAGGTTCCACGCTCTCTGGCATGTGCCAGGCCTTCTGCCGCGCGTTCAGCCTCTCGATTCAGCACGGTCTTTCCGTGCGTGATGCGGTGGGCCGCTTCCAGGGCATGCGCTTTGAGCCCATGGGCGAGACGTCGAATCCTGACATTCCTCAGGCCGAGTCGATCGTCGACTACATCGCCAAGTACCTCGAGCTGCACTTTGGTCACTTCGGTGGCCGCGTGGGTCGCTGAGCGGGCGCGTGTCGGCGGTGCTGGCGCGTCGCGAGCTTCGCACGCGAACGGGTCTGATCCCTAGTCCACGAAGTTCTTGCGTTGCACGCGTTGGGTTTGGCGTGGAGCTCTTCAGGCCGACGGCCCTTGAGTCACTCGCTCGGGGTGTAGCACGGCTATGCGTGCGCCACCCCGAGACAGAGGCGAAAACGACCCGCACGCCATAGGCGTTCCAGTGACGTGCGTACCGCCACGTGTTTGCGCACCTAGGCGGCATCATTTGCGTCGTGCCGGGTTCACCCAAGACCAGACGCGTCCACGTTCCCAACGTGCACCCCTCGCGGGGTGCGGGGAATGTGGCGTTCGTGACCCGGCGTGGCGCACGCCGAGCCGTGCTTCACGCCGGGCTACAAACGACCAGGCCTATCGGCCTGAAGAGGGCACTCGCAATTGGCGAGATTCAGCCCCGCGGTCGGCGTGCAGCGGATTCGAAGATATCCGGTGTGAAGCACGCAGCAGACCGCAGAGCCGGTCTGCAACGTGCCATTTGAGATCACTCTGGAGCCGCCTCATCGTCATCTTCCTTCTGGAAGTCTGAGTACGACGTGGCACCTTCATCGAAGCTCATGACGTCATCGGTGATGTTGTCGTCGATTGCCGCGGTTTCGAGCTTCAGTGCTTCCGCGGCTGTCTTTCCGATCGTGGCCTTCACTCGTTCAAGGGTCCTCGCATCGAGTTCGATGCGGGCGGTTCGGGCCTTCATCAGTGAGTCATTGGCATCCGGATCGGCGCCGAGCATCATGACCGCCGCCATTCCCTTGTCGGCAATGCTCGCCTGCTTTTCGTCGATCATCGTGGCCCACCTGATGTTGATGGGCTGGGCATCGCGCTCGTAGTTTTCAAGGATCGATCGCAGTTCGACCCTGGATTCTTCGCTCGTGGCCTCGCTCTTGAGCGACTTTTCCACCGCTTCGGCGATGATCGACCGACCGTAGACCCGCGGGTAGGAGATCTTGCGGATCTCCTGATCCCAGGTCGCAAGCTGCGACTCTGTCAGCAGCGATCCGATGGTGCGAGCATGCTTGCGATTGGAATCACGGATCCGTGATGACTGGGACATGATGTCCTTCATCACCGTGTTCATCATTTCCATGTCGGGCATGTCGCCTGCGGACTCTGACTTGGCAACGGTTCGGAACAACTTCTGAAACGTCTCGCGTTTCTCGAGCATCAGGCGGTCCGTGGCGACTTCGTACTCGGCGAAGGCCTCGGCAATCGCCGGGTTGCTGCGATCAACACCAGCGGTCGTTGCGATCCGGCACAGGTCCATGCCTTCGCCCGCCATCACGGAGAATCGGATTCCCGTCTCGCGGCGGTGCGATCGGAGCACGGAATCGAACTTCGCCGCCTGCTCGGGTCGCAGCAGTGACTTGAAGTCGTCGAGAAAGCTGGTCTCAAGTTTCTCTGCATCCGCGACGAATGCCTCGATGACCTTGAAGTCAGAGAGGTGGCGGCTTTCCGCACCCGCAGTCTCCTGCTGCTTCTTGAAGTCCTCGGATTTCTTCGTTGCCTCGCTGATGGATTGCTGGACTGAATCGCGGTAGCCCTTGTAGAGGGAGAGAATCGAATCGCGCTGGTCCTTGTCCCCCTCCATCAGCTTGATGTACCGCTCGACCGCTCGGCGGGTGAGCGGATTGAACAGCGGTCCGGCGTCGTCGGTGATGTCGCGAGCTGGCGCCGGCATCGCAAGGACGAGCAGGGCAAACGAGAGAACCAGCACTCGGACGATCAGGCGGCAGTGAGTGAATAGCACGGTGCACCATGGGGCAGGAGGAACTGGTTCTGCCGCTCGCCGCGGCGATGCTCCATTCTACCCGAAGCTGCCATCCGGTGTTGCAGTGCATGCCGCACGCTGTTCGCATGATGTTCAGCGATTTGTTGCCGAACGCTGTCACAGCCGGTTCCGCACCGCACTTGTACTTAAGGGCGGGGAAAGAGCGAGCTGTCCACCAATCCAGACAAGGAACATGGGAATGAACCAGAGCTTTGGCGTTGTTCGAGCGGCGTTTGCAGTATCGGCGGCGTTGGGGTTGACCCCCGCGGCGATGGCACAGTGCACCATGGGGCCGCTTACCGCGAATGACCCTGAGGTACTTGATGGTTTCGGTTTTGCGGTGGCTACGGATGGGCCATGGGCAATCATCGGAGCTCCATTCGATGATGAACCGGGCGTTTTCGGGTCAGGGAGTGTTCGGGTCTTTGAGCGAACAGGGCTCAACTGGCAGCACGTCCAGCGTCTCCGGGCACCGGATTTCACCGCCTTTTCGCGATTCGGGTTCTCAGTGGCGATGGACGGCGACTGGGCGGTAGTCGGTGCTCCGGGCACAGACGTGGCGGGTGTGGCTGATTGCGGCGCGGCGTACGTCTATCGGCGTGTCAATGGCATCTGGAGCTTCCATTCAACGCTTTCGGTTCGGGCCCAGGATCGCATCTCCCTGGGCAATTTTGGCTTTGATGTGGCCATGCGGACCAATCGACTCGTCGTGGGAATGCCTGGGCATCAGTCGTCTGGCGCGGCGTATGTCTACGTCTTTGGCGCGGCGACGTGGACCCTTCAGAACGTCATCAAGCCTGCGGGACTCCCGATCCAGTCCGCGGCAGGCCGCAGCGTTGCCATCACCCAGGGGAGCATCGCGCTGGGCGCCCCGTTCGCCGACGGGGACGACAAGGGACGAGTCTACCTCTTCTCTGAGGATGCCAACGGTTGGTTCCATGCTGCGACGATTCAGGCCCCCAACGGAGTCGCCGGAGATCAGTTTGGAGATGCGGTGGGGCTGAGTGAGCCCACCAGCCTTGGTACCTATCTGATGGTCGGCGCTCCCACCCGTGTTCACTCGGGTGGGGAAGGTCACCTGTACGTCTACCGCCGCACTGGTGGCGTGTCGACGTTGGTGGGCCAGGCGACCAGTCAGGGCTCGGGTGCGCTCGGGTTTGCTCAGTGCATTTCCGTGAGTCGAGATCTGACGCATGGGGTCAAGTTCGCAGTTGGGAGCCAAAGTACCCAGGGGGCCTCATGGATCCAACCCTTCGCGATTGACGCCAATGGGTTCTTCAGCGCGCAGCCGCGGCACCTCAATCCGACTGGAACTTCAATCGATGGGTTCGGCCAGTCAGTCGCATACGGGGATGTCGTGCTCGCCGGCGCGTACGAGGCCTCGACGAACGGACAGAACATGGCGGGCCTCGTCTATCCGCTGATTCCATCCGCGCACACCGATGTCAACTGCCTGAACCTCACGGAACTCAACGATGGCGTTCTCCACGGGTGCAGCAGTTCGGGACTGGTGGGCGGCGGTGCCACATGCGGCAACTCCAGCACTACCCGCTCCATGTTCTACAAGTACACGGCTCCCTGCTCGGGCATCGTGGACTTCAGCCTCGCGGGGTCAGCCTACGACACGGTGCTCTCCGTGTACGACCAGTGCCAGATCGACGGATCCACGCTCATCTCGTGCAACGATGATGCGACGCCCGGCGACCTTACCTCGCGCACGAGCGCGTATCTCACATCCGGGCAGACGGTGATCGTGCGTGTGAGCGGCTACAACGGCGCGACGGGTCCCTTCATCCTCACCATTTCGCGTCCTCCAGTCTCGAACGACATCTGCTCTGGCGCGATTGCAGTCTCTGAGGGCGATCACCCCTTCTCAACGTGCAATGCCACGCGTCAGGAGTTCCCTGGAGCGGTCAACATCGGGCTCGATGTCTGGTTCTCCTACCGGCCTTCGTGCAGCGGCATCGCGACATTCTCCACATGCGATGGGCCGGGAGATGTTGATGATGTGCTCCAACTGTGGGATGGCTGTCCGTCGGGCGCCCAGGAGAGTCCGTTCGCATTTTCAGATGATGACTGCGGGTGGCACCCTCGCATTGACGCGCCGGTGACCGCGGGTCAGTTGATCTTCATCCGTGCCGGAGGGGCGTTTGCCCCTGTCTACCGATTCGACTCCGTGCTCCACATCAGTGTGGCCCCGGCGCGGTGTGCAGCAGACTACAACCAGGATGGTGGCGTGGATGGCGCAGACGTCGATGCGTTCTTCAGCGAGTGGGAGTCAGGGGCCGGTTGTGCGGATGCGAATCAGGATGGCGGCGTGGACGGGGCGGATGTCGATGCCTTCTTCGCAGTCTGGGAGGCGGGCGGCTGCTAACTACGCGTGTGCCGCGGCGACTTCGCCAGGCCCACGTGCGATCAGATCGTTGTGCCCTGGATGTCCGAGAGGGCGTTCAGGGCTTTCAAAGCCCAAGCGTCAATCCTCAGTCTGATCCCACTCGCGGCGGCGGTCTCCATGCCCCTCGAGGATCGGAAAGAGATCCGCACCGGGAGTCACCCCGTCTGCATCGGGCAACTCGCCTGCATTCGCACGCTGTTCAGGTGTGAGCACCGCGAGCATCCGCGACACGCAGTTCCTGGCCAGCCGCTCACGGGCATGGCGAGCCTTGCCCAGATCATCGTTCTCATCCGTCTTGTCGACCTGCGACAGCACCTTGAGTGCATCGTTGCGTGCCATCAGATCATGCCACGCATCAAGGGCCGCGATGTAGGCGGGGGCGAGTTGCTCGGCCTCGCGCTGGTAGCGTGCCGCGAGCTCCTCGATCTGGGCTCGCTGCTCGGGTGAAAGGTCGAACTTCTTCAAGATGGCTTCCCGAGCGGAGACCGTTGCATCGTGGTCGTACACCCCCGGATAGCCGCGGCGATTGAACTCGCGACGCCATCGCTTCTGGTCTGCCTCGGGCAGTGTCGCTTCGATCAGCCGGGATTGGTGGCGGATCATGTCGCGGATCGTGAGTGAGCCGCGGGTCAGTTCGCTGATCACGCGGCCGAGCGTCGAGGGATCCTCATTTCCCTTGATTTCAGCATCGGCCAGCTCCTCGAAGAGCCGCCGCACGCGGCTGTGCTTCTCGACCATCAGCCGATCGATCCTCAACTCATAGTTGAGCAACGCCTCATCCAGGTCTGGAGTGCGTTCAAGCCCGAGATCGCGAACCAGTCGGATGAGGTCGACGCGTTCGACGCTGCTGACGCAGAGCTGCTGGTTCACATGGCGACGACGGGCACGTTCCGCGGCGGGCATGAGGGGAAGCTGTGATTCCTTGAGCAATGCCGCGGCGTCGGCGAAGAGAGTCGCGGTGAGGCGCTCGGTTTCATCCAGCAGGAAGTACGCGGCGTCGAAGCGAGCGCGACTCCGGCCCGGGGCGTGGGGTTCACCGGGGCGGAGGTGTTTGATCTGTGCCGCGGCACGGGCGTCGGCGATGGGGACGAGTGCGAGTACCTGAGTGCGATATCCCTGATAGAGCTCGAGGAGTTGCTGGAGCTGGTCCTTCTCGAAGTGGAGGAGAGTGGCGTAGTACTGGAGTTCGCGGCGAGTGATGGGGGACCAGAGGAGGTCGGCGTCGTCCGCCGCGTGCTGTTCGGGTTCGTCGCTGGTCTGAGCCCGGGCTTGTCCGAGGAGGCTCAGGCAGGCCAGGAGCGCAAAGAGGAGTAGGCGGCGGAAGGCCATGGAACCCTATTGTTCGCAGGCGAGCGGGTTGGTGTTTGTTTGATCGAGCCGATGCCTGAGATCAATGGCTCTTGAGTTTGGAAAATGATTGGTATAGTTGAAGAAACTGTGGATGATTGAGGCCGGCGTCGGGAGGGTGGGGGAGGGAAGGCTCCCCTAAATGGATGGTGTGGGGTGGAAAGAGGTGGGTTGTCCGCCTCGGGGGGAGTGGCTATCATTTCGACCTTGCGGACACGCTGCGATCTGACGGTCGTGGGTGACATCCCAAGCCGGTTGAACTACCGAGCCTGCTTTCCTTAGCCGAGGAGGGCGACAGCAAGAATGCTGAGGCCGGTGGGAGGTTAAAAGTAATGGCGAAGAAAGAAGTTACCAATATCTTTAAGATCATGGCCACGGGAGGTGCGGCAACGCCAGCACCACCGCTTGGTCCTGTTCTTGGCTCGAAGGGTGTGAACCCTGGCCAGTTCATTCAGAAGTTCAATGCCGCGACTCAGCACGTGAAGGGCAAGGTCGTTGGTTGCATCGTGACGGTCTACAACGACCGTTCGTTTGAGCTTGAAGTCAAGGGCAGCCCTGCATCGGTGCTGATTGCCGAGGCGGCGGGCGTTCCCAAGGGTTCGGGCGTTCCCAACAAGGAGAAGGTCGGCAAGATCACCAAGGCTCAGGTCCAGAAGATCGCTGAAGCCAAGATGACCGACCTGAACAGCCACTCGATTGAATCCGCGATGCGGGTCATCGAAGGTACCGCACGCTCGATGGGCGTGACGGTGGTGGCGTAACTGATCGCTTGTGGAACAGTCTCCCTCACGATTGCAAGCAACTGAAAGGAAAGGCAAAGATGCCGGTTCGTATCACCAAGCGTGCGAAGGCCAATGAGGCCTTGAAAGTAGCGGATGCAGTGGAGCCCGCGGCGGCGGTCGCAGCGGTCAAGAAGTTCAAGGCCCCCAAGTTCGACCAGACGGTCAACGTGGTGCTGCACCTGAACGTCGACACCAAGCAGAGCGATCAGAACCTCCGCGGTGCGATCAGCCTGCCCAAGGGCATTGGCAAGAACAAGCGAGTCATCGCGTTCTGCCAGAGCGATGTTTCTCCCAAGGCGATGGAAGCTGGCGCGGTCAAGGCTGGCGCTGAGGATCTGGTCGCTGAGATCGAGAAGGGCTGGATGGATTTCGATGTGGCCGTGGCGAGCCCGGACATGATGCGCATCGTGTCGAAGCTCGGTAAGGTCCTGGGTCCCAAGGGTCTGATGCCCAGCCCCAAGGCTGGCACCGTGACTCCCGACGTTCCGGGTGCCGTGAAGGAGTACTCGGCTGGCAAGGTTGAGTACCGCACCGACACTGGCGGCAACATCCATGCGATCATCGGCAAGATGAGCTTCCCCGAGGCTTCTCTGACCGAGAACCTCAATCACTTCATCACGGCGATCGAGAAGATCCGTCCGTCGAGCGTGAAGGGTCAGTACATCAAGAGCATCACCATCGCGGGTGCGATGACTCCGGGTGTGAAGGTCCGTTACGTTCCCGCCGTTGTCGCCGCCGAGTAATCATGCATTCAGGCTCCGGTGAGGGAGGCAGCAGCCTCTCCGGCACCGGACGCTTCAGACACAGAAGGAATACGCCATGTCGAAAGTCATCAAAGGCCTGATCATGCGTGACTATCAGTCGCGCATTGCCAAGGGCACCACCCAGTGGCCCGACGCGATGGTCATCAGCATTCGCGGCGTGAAGGCCGTGGATACCACGCGTCTTCGCCACAACTTGGCCAAGAAGAACATCCGCATCACCGTGGTGCAGAACGCGCTGGCCCGCAAGGTGTTCGAGGGGACTTCCCTCGATTGCCTGAAGGACCTGCTGACCGGTTCGAGCGCGCTGGCCTACGGCGGCGAGTCGGTTGTTGAAGTCGCTCGTGAGATCGTCGGTGCCATGGCGAAGATGCCGGCCCTCGAGCTCAAGGGTGCGGTCCTTGACGGGATCGTCTTCAAGGGCAAGAAGGCCGTTGAAGAACTGTCCAAGTACCCCACCAAGGACGAGGCCATCGGCCAGGTCGTCACGTTGGTGGTCAGCCCCGCCCGCAACCTGCTTGGTCAGGTCAAGGGTCCGGGTTCGAAGGTTGCCGGCCTCATCAAGGCCATCGAAGGCAAGCTGGAGAAGGGCGAGACGATCAGCAAGGTTGCCTGAGAGCAGCTTGAGGATCGGTTCGCGGTTTGATTGTGTTCAATCGGGGAGCAGCCGCGGGGTTGCTGTCTGAATGTGAGAGTCTTCAATCCCAACTGGCCCCGCTTGCGGGGTTAAAGACCGAATGGTTCGGTCCCTCTTGGGTCGTGTCGGGTGGTTCGGGGCGAGTCTCCGGGCTGCCATGTAAGAAAGGTTTTTCCAATGTCGGATACCGCTGTTGACGCTGTGATCAAGGAACTGGGCGACAAGCTTGCTGGCCTGAGCCTCAAGCAGGCTGTTGAGCTGGGCAAGTACATGAAGGACACCTATGGCATCGAGGCCGCCGCGGGCGGTGGTGTCATGGTTGCCGCTGCGGGCGCTGCTGCTCCCAAGGCTGAAGAGAAGACCAGCTTCGACGTCATCCTCAAGGGTGCAGGCGACAAGAAGATTCAGGTCATCAAGGTCGTTCGCGAAGCCACGGGTCTGGGTCTGGCAGAGGCGAAGGCATTCGTCGATGCTCCGGGCAAGGCTGTCAAGAGCGGCCTCTCGAAGGAAGACGCCGACAAGCTCAAGAAGCTGCTCGAAGAGAACGGCGCAGTGGTCGAGCTGGCCTGAGTGCGGCTGCCTGAGTGAGATCCGGTTCGGGTGGGGTCAGGTGACCTTGGCTGGATCGGAACGAGCTTGGGCCCAGGAGTCTGCTTCGCGTTCGGTGAGCCCGCAAGGGGTCGCTGGGGGCTGAGGCGGCATGAATCAAACGGTGTGTGACCCCCTCACGTGGGGGAAGCAACCCGCGGAGATCAGCAAATGGCCCGGCACGCAAGTGTCGGGCCATCGTTTTCTCCGAAATTGTCAAGTTTTTGGCTGGCACCCCCCTTGCTATGGCGGATGTGGGGGGTGTATACTCATAGGTTCGGCCTTGCGCGCACTTTCGGGCGGTGTGACTTCAGGGCGAGTTGCGTTGAGCGACCAACCATAACAACTTTGAGATTGCACAGTTTGATGAGAAGAGCAACCGGTAAGCGTGTTTTACGGCTGCGTTGAGTCAAACGGATATCGCATTCTCTATCGCGAGGACATCGATGGCATCGATGGGTATGTCTAACGGTTCGTCGGGTCAGATCAAGATTCGTGACTTCTCCAAGCGTGGCGATGCCATGCCGGTGGGGGACTTGTGCGAAGTGCAGACGAACGCTTACGAGCGTTTCCTGCAGCTCGACAAGGGTCCGGATGTTCGGGACGGGCAGCTGGGCCTTGAGGCTCTGCTGCGCGAAGTCTTCCCGATCAAGAGCTATGACGAGACGATGAATCTCGAGTACACGACGTACACGCTCGAGGAGCCCCGGTATACGCCGGACGAGTGCCGCGAGCTGAGGCTGACCTATGGTCGGCCGTTCCGCGTCGGCCTCACGCTCAAGCGAGAGGGAAAGCCCGAGCTCCCGGAAGAGCAGATCTACCTGGGCGAGTTCCCGATCATGATGGGCGGCGGCGAGTTCATCGTGAACGGTGCCGAGCGCGTGATCGTGAGCCAGCTCCACCGGTCACCCGGTGTGGACTTCTCGATCCTCAGCAGCGAAGGCGACCGCCCGCTGCACTCAGCCCGAATCATTCCCGAACGGGGAAGCTGGATCGAGCTTGAAGTCACGAAGAAGGATGTTCTGGCGATGCGGATCGACCAGAGCACCAAGCTCGCGGCGACGACCTTCCTGCGCTGTCTTGACGAGAGCGTGGCGGAGACCGATGCGCTGCTTCGCCTCTTCTACGAGGTGAGCGACATCAAGGTCGAGAACCTGAAGCCCGAGCACTGGGCTGCAGAGAGCATCATCGACACGAGCACGGGCGAGGAGCTGGTGCACGTGGGCCGCCAGATCGGCGAGGCCATCACGGCGATCCAGAGCAGCACGCTCCGCAAGGTGCGCGTCATCGAGAATCCCAGCGACGTGTTGATTCTCAACACCGTGGCCGAAGAGAAGCTCGAGCAGTTCGAGGCCGACTCGACCTACAACCGCGCGATGCTGAAGGTGTACAGCAAGCTCCGCCCGGGCAACCCCCCGCAGGTGGAGAAGGCCAAGCAGCTCTTCATCGAGAAGTTCTTCGATGAGAACCGCTACCGGCTCGGACGCGTGGGCCGCTTCCGCATCAACCGCAAGTTCGAGCTCAACACGCCCGAAGACATGATGTTCATCCGCAGCGAGGACTTCCTCCAGGTCATCCGGTACCTGCTGGACCTGCGCAGCGGTCGCATCGATCCTGAGACCCAGTCCCCCGCGGCGGTCGTCGACGACATCGACCACCTGGGCAACCGTCGTCTGCGCACGCTCGATGAGCTTGCCGTCGATGAGCTGCGCAAGGGTTTCCTGAAGCTCAAGCGCACCGTCCAGGAGCGCATGAGCGTGAAGGACCCCGAGGAGATGGTCAAGATCGCTGATCTGGTGAACACCAAGAGCATCTCGAGCGCCATCGACTTCTTCTTCGGCCGAAGCGAACTGTCGCAGGTCGTCGACCAGACCAATCCGCTCTCGTCGCTCGTTCACGAGCGTCGTCTGTCGGCCCTTGGACCTGGTGGTCTGAACCGCAAGCGTGCAGGCTTCGAAGTGCGCGACGTGCACATCTCGCACTACGGGCGCATCTGTCCCATCGAGACGCCTGAAGGTACGAACATCGGTCTGATCGCGTCGCTTGGCATCTATTCGAGCATCGATGACTACGGCTTCCTCCGCACGCCTTACCGCGAAGTGAAGGACGGCAAGGTCACGGGCAAGATCATTCAGCTCCGCGCCGACGAGGAGATGAAGGCGATTCTGGCTCCGGCCGACTCGCTCGAAGATGGTGGCCGCCTCAAGAAGGGCATGATCCTTGCCCGCGTGAACGGCGAACTCGCTGAAGCTGATTCGACCAAGGTGCAGTACCTTGACATTTCGGCCAAGCAGATCATCGGTATCTCCGCGGCACTCATTCCCTTCCTCGAGCACGACGACGCCAACCGCGCCCTCATGGGTTCGAACATGCAGCGTCAGGGCGTGCCGCTGATCAAGGTGGATCCTCCGTGCGTCGCCACCGGCATTGAAAAGCCGGTCGGACGCAACTCGGGCATGGTGGTCAAGGCGAAGAACGCCGGCATCGTGACCTTCGTGGACAGCGAGCGCGTGATCGTCGACAACGCCGACGAGTACGTGCTCCGCAAGTTCGTGGGCCTGAACGAGCGCACCTGTCTCAACCAGAAGCCGGTCGTCAAGATCGGTCAGAAGGTGGAGAAGGGCGATGTGCTTGCCGACGGCGCGAGCACGAAGATGGGCGAGCTTGCCATCGGCAAGAACGTTCTGGTGGCCTTCAACACGTTTGACGGGTACAACTTCGAAGACGCAATCGTCATGAACGAGCGTCTGGTGAAGGATGACACGTTCACGAGCATTCACATCGATGCGTTTGATGTGGAGATCCGCGAGACCAAGCTCGGCCGCGAGGAGTTCACGCGGGACATCCCCAACGTCAGCGAGAAGATGCTGCGCAACCTGGACGACCAGGGCATCATCCGACTCGGTGCACGCGTGGGTCCCGGCGACATCCTGGTGGGCAAGGTCAGCCCCAAGAGCAAGACGGAGCTGACTCCGGAAGAGAAGCTGCTGCACGCCATCTTCGGTCGCGCGGGCGAGGACGTGAAGAACGACTCGCTCGAAGTGCCCGCGGGTGTCGAGGGCGTGGTGATCGGGGCTCGCAAGTTCTCCCGTCGCCTGCACATGAATGAAGAGCAGAAGAAGGCGCTCAAGAAGGAGATCGCCGACTACGAGAAGCTGATGGACGACAAGGCCATCGTGCTCTTCAAGCAGATGACCCAGCAGGTCTCCGATGCCATCGGCACTCCGGTGGTCGACCCCAACACCCGCCAGAAGGTCGGTGCCAGCGACATTCCTGAAGTCATCCTGGAACAGATCCGCAACTTCGATGTGAAGTGGATCAAGGGGAGCAAGGAAGCCAAGGCGGACGCCGAGAAGCTCTACAAGCAGTTCTGGCCCCGCATCACGGCGATCGGGACCGAGAAGGCCCGCAAGGTCGCCCACATGAAGCGCGGCGACGAGCTCCCCACGGGCGTGCTCGAAATGGTGAAGGTCTATCTCGCCACCAAGCGCACGCTGAGCGTTGGTGACAAGATGGCAGGTCGCCACGGCAACAAGGGTGTCATCGCCCGCATCGTTCCTGAAGAGGAAATGCCGTTCATGGAAGACGGCACGCCGGTCGACGTGCTTCTCAATCCGCTGGGCGTGCCCAGCCGCATGAACGTCGGTCAGATTCTCGAGACGCACCTTGGCTGGGCGGCTCGTGTGCTTGGGTTCCAGGCGATCACGCCCGTCTTCGACGGGGCGCGTGAGGCCGAGATCCACGCCGCGATCCAGGAAGCCAACAACCACGTTGATGAGCGTCTGGCTTCGTGCGAGAAGAACGGCACCTGGCCGCACCCGCGCGAACTGCTGGCCAAGATGCCCCGCAACTGCAAGATCCAGCTGTTCGACGGCCGCACGGGCGATCCGTTCACGCAGCGCACGACGGTGGGCTACATGTACCTCCTGAAGCTGCACCACCTTGTCGATGACAAGATCCACGCTCGTGCGACTGGTCCGTACTCACTCATCACGCAGCAGCCTCTGGGCGGCAAGGCGCGTACGGGTGGTCAGCGATTCGGCGAAATGGAAGTGTGGGCACTCGAGGCGTACGGCGCCGCTTACATCCTCCAGGAACTCCTCACCGTCAAGTCGGACGATGTGGAAGGCCGCACCAAGATCTACGAGAGCATGGTCAAGGGCACCAACAAGCTGGAGGCGGGCATGCCCGTCGCCTTCGATGTGCTCTGCAATGAACTCAAGGGTCTTGGCCTCAACATCACGCTGGAGAAGAAGAAGACCGAGGGCGGCAGCCTGCTCTGACGCAGGCTTCCATCCGGGGTTTCATTCCCATCCGCTGAGCGTCTGAGTAGCTTGAATCTGATTGGTGGTGTTCTGATCGAGTTGGAATCCTGCGGAGCGTGAATCGCTCCGCCGATGCAGATGTCTGATCGGGCAAGTTGCCCGGTGCTCCGCCGCCCGCGGCGGAGCCGTCGAAAGAGAAGGGACTTTCATAATGGCCGAGACTGTGTATGATCGGGTGAATGACTTTTCCGCCGTCAAGGTGACGCTCGCGTCGCCCAACGACATCCGTGCGTGGTCGTACGGAGAGGTGAAGAAGCCCGAGACCATCAACTACCGCACCTACCGCCCCGAGAAGGACGGTCTGTTCTGCGAGCGCATCTTCGGGCCCGAGCGTGACTATGAGTGCGCCTGCGGCAAGTACCGCGGCACCAAGTACAAGGGCATCATCTGCGACCGCTGCGGCGTCAAGGTGACCCACAGCCGCGTGCGCCGCAAGCGCATGGGCCACATCAATCTGGCCAGCCCCATCGTCCACATCTGGTTCTTCAAGAGCATGCCCAGCCGTCTGGGCACCCTGCTTGGCATGAAGACCAGCGACCTTGAGAAGATCATCTACTACCAGGATTACGTAGTGATCGATCCGGGTGACACCGAGCTCAAGTTCAAGCAGGTCCTCACCGAGGACGAGCACCGCCAGGCCGTCGAGAAGCACGGCAGCGCGTTCCGCGCCAACATGGGCGCCGATTCGATCCGTGAGCTCATCGAGCGCACCGATCTGCCCAGCATCGCCACGGAGATCCGTCAGGAACTCAATCAGACCAAGAGCAAGCAGAAGATCAAGGATCTGGCCAAGCGGCTCAAGCTCATCGAGCAGATCCGCGGCAGCGAGAACGATCCCGCATGGCTGGTCATGGATGTCATCCCGGTGATCCCGCCGGACCTGCGTCCGCTGGTCCTGCTCGAGAGCGGCAACTTCGCCACCAGCGATCTCAACGATCTCTATCGCCGCATCATCAACCGCAACAACCGCCTCAAGAAGCTGATGGACCTCAATGCCCCCGAGGTCATCATCCGCAACGAGAAGCGCATGCTGCAGCAGGCCGTCGATGCCCTCTTCGACAACAACCGCTGCCGCCGCCCCGTTCTGGGCTCCTCCAACCGTCCGCTCAAGTCGCTGACGGACATGATCAAGGGCAAGCAGGGTCGATTCCGCGAGAACCTCCTGGGTAAGCGCGTCGACTACTCCGCTCGTTCGGTCATCGTCGTCGGTCCTGAGCTCAAGCTGCACCAGTGCGGTCTTCCCAAGAAGATCGCGCTCGAACTCTACCAGCCCTTCATCATCCGCAAGCTCAAGGAGCATGGGCTGGCAGACACGATCAAGAGCGCCAAGCGCATGCTTGAGCGGCGTGACGCTGCGGTGTGGGACATCCTCGAGGAAGTCATCTATCAGCACCCGGTGCTGCTCAACCGTGCACCCACCCTCCACCGAATGGGTATCCAGGCCTTCGAGCCGGTGCTCGTGGAAGGCAACGCCATCCGTCTGCACCCGCTGGTCTGCACGGGCTTCAACGCCGACTTCGACGGTGACCAGATGGCAGTCCACCTGCCCCTGTCGGTCGAGGCGCAGGCCGAAGCGCACGTGCTGATGCTCAGCACGCACAACATCTTCTCGCCCGCCAACGGCAAGCCGATCATCTCGGCCAGCCAGGACATCGTCATGGGCGTGTACTTCATCACGTACATCACCCCTGATGAGAAGGACATCGACAAGCTTCCGCGGTTCAAGGACCGCAAGGAAGCCATCCTGGCGATGGAACGCCGCGTGATCGGTCCGCACGACCGCATCCTGCTGCGTGTCGACGGCTTCGACAAGATCGTCGACAGCCAGTCGGGCGCGATCAAGG